>NZ_CBCSIQ010000002.1:0-294133 GCF_965139615.1 Kerstersia similis | reverse complement strand
GGAATGGGCAGGGGGGGCAGTCACTCAGCTATTTTTCAGATGCTGGCTGGGTCGGCGCGGCGGCTGCNACACCATTGGCGGAGGCCAGCAGCATGGTGGAAGGCGAGCTGAGCGGAATACCGGCTTCACGCAAACGGCGCAGGCTGTCGAACAATACCCGGCTGCGGGCCGCATAGGCGCCGCGTGGCGACGAGACATAGGCGACTGCATTGAAAACCATGCCGCTGGCCGCAATATCGTCCAGATAGACTTCAGGGCTGGGGGTTTTCAGAATGGCCGGCTCGTGGGCCAAGGCTTCCAGCAGGATGGCACGCGCTTTGCCGGTATCGGTATCCAGCGGCAGCGGCAGTTTGATCTGCACACGGCCCAAGGCATTGATCGGCGTGACGTTGCGGACGATTTTGGTGATGAATTCGGAATTCGGTACGACAAGACGGGATCGGTCGCTCATCTGGATTTCCGTCGCCCGTACGTTGATGCGGCGGATATCGCCTTCCACGCCACTCAGTGACACCCAGTCTCCGACTTTCACCGGGCGCTCGGTCAGCAAGATCAGCCCGGAGACAAAATTCTGCACGATTGCCTGCAAGCCGAAACCGATACCGACCGACAGTGCGCTGGCGATCCAGGTGACGCGTTCCAGGCCGACGCCACTGGCAGACAGCGCCGTGGCGACCACAACGACATAGCCCAGATAGCCTGCCAGCGTGCTGCTCGATGCTTGCATGCCGGGCTCCATGCGGGTGGCCGGCAGCAAATGGTGGGAAAGCCAGTGTTGCATGGCCTTGACGGCAGCAATACCCAGCATGAGCAGCATCAGGCCCTGGATAATGGCGGCCGGACGCAGCTGGATGTCGCCTATCGACAGGCTGCCGCGCATGCGCTCCAGGTGTTCATAGATATCCAGTGGGCCCTGGCCGTACGGGGCAAACAACAAAAGCAGGGCGCACAGGGCAATGCTCATCTGCACCAGCCCGCCGAACAGCACCATCCAGGGCCGCAAGGGGGAGTCTCCGCCGACCTCCGGCTCATCGCCGGACAGGGGCCGGTTACGCTGCAAGACGGGCAGGTGTGCAAGATCCGTTGCAGTGATGGAAAGTAGGAAGGCGGTGCCCAGCACCACGCTGCTCCAGATGATCTGTTTCAGAATGAAGGTCGCCAGGGCGACATAGCCCACCAGTAGGCTGGCCAGGCTGAAGATCAGGGCGATCCAGGCGACAGCCAGCACCAGGCCACGGCGCCGCACAATCAGGCGCGTGAGCCAGGGCGCATCGCTCAAGCTTGCGCTGTCTGGCTGTGCCCGCTGCAGCAGCGACAGTTTTTTCAGCACGCCGCCCAGAACCAGGATCAGCGCCAGGCCAGCCAGGCTGTGAATCAGGATGATGATGGACAGGCGTACGCTGGCCAGCGCTGCCAGGTTTTCCGCCAGCCAGCTCAGGCCGATGAATAGCGCGGCGCAGAACGGCAGGTGGCGCAGCGCCAGTGCGGTGCTGTCCTGCATGGACAGCAGGCGCCAGGAGGGGTGGCGCGGCATCAGCAACCCTTGGCCCAGGCCGATGATGTAGCCGCAGAAGCCCACCGTGCCTATCATTCCCCTGATGAATTCCTGGGTGGGGCCGGAAGGTTGCGATACCCAGCCCAGGCCCAGGTTGAACCCTTCCAGCAGCAGCATCGGAACCGCTGCGGCCAGCAGCACGCGAGTCCAGCCATGGACGGCGCGGCGCAAACGGCCCGGCGGCACCTGGGTGGCGCTGTAATGCCAGAAACGGCGTTGCAGGAGGCCGCCCGCCGCAATCATGAATACCAGCCAGACCGCTGCCCCCAGCCATTGCCAGACCGTCAGGCTGGCCAGGGTACTGCCGGTTTCCGCCAGCAGGCCGCGCGACCGCATGGTATCCAGCGGCGTGGTACTGGCAAGATCCGACCAGAACGCGGCGGACAGGATGGTGTAGCTGCGCTGCCCCAGCCGCGCGTTGAACAGGTCACGGCGATGGGTGGCAATGCTCTCCAGCGCTTGCGTGGCGTCCAGCGCGATCAGGCTGGCCAGGCGCGATTGCGCCTCCAGGCTGTTGGCTTCGCTATCCAGTCGTTTGCGTTCGCCAGCCAGGACGGCTGCCTCACTCGTCCCTTCAGGCGCGCTGCCCAGTTCGCGCTGGCGCTCCTGCAGATTGGTGAGGGTCGGCGCAATTTCGAGGCCGGCATCGCTGGCAAGCCGATAAGCCTGCAGGGCCTCCAGGCGCAGCGCCTGCAATTGCTCGTCGTCCGGTGTTTCCTGGAGACGGGCCTTGATCGTGTCGATGCGGGTTCTGGCATCGGTGAGCTGCGTACTCCAGGGAAATTCGGGCGCGCTCGAACGCGCACCTTGCGCCAGCGGCAAGCCGCTGCCCAGCCAGAACAGCAGGCAGAGCAGCAGAACCAGCACCGGACGCAAGACCGGCGGGATGGCGGGACGAAACGCGTGCATGGCGATCCTTTCTAACCCTGGAGGTGCAGCTTGAAGCGGTCAGTAATCAGCCCGAGTTGCGCAGACCCGAGGCAATGCCGTTGATCGTCATATGGATGGCGCGCTGATTGCGTTCCACGGCCTTGCCGCCAGCCTTGCTGCCGCCAGCACGCAGCCGGCGCAGCAGTTCGACCTGAAGATGGTTCAACGGGTCGATATAGGCGAAACGCGCTGCCAGCGAGGCTTCCAGGTCAGGCGCAGTGGCGAGCAACTGGCGTCCGGTGACTTTCTCGAACATTTGCAGGGTCAGTTCATATTCACGGGCGATTTGTCCGAAGATGGTATCGCGCAGTTTACGATCTTCGACCAGATCGGCATAACGCCGTGCGATATCCAGATCCGTCTTGGCCAGCACCTGCTCCATATTGGAGAGCAGCGTCGCAAAGAACGGCCAGGTGCGCGCCATGTCGCGCAATTGCGCCAGGCGTGCGGCCGGCGTGGCCGGGCTGCCCTGCGCACCTTGTTCGACATAAGCGTGCAGCGCACTGCCCACGCCATACCAGCCCGTCAGCGGCAGGCGGCACTGGGCCCAGGAAAAGCTCCAGGGAATGGCACGCAAATCTTCGATACGCTGGGTCGCCTTGCGCGAGGAGGGCCGCGAACCGATGTTCAGGCCGGGAATCTCGCGGATGGGCGTCGCGGTAAAGAAGTAGTCGGCAAACCCCGGCGTTTCATAGACCAGTTCACGATAGCTGCGCTCCGCGACGGTGGACAAGGCCGCCAGCGCGGCACCATGGCGCGCGACCAGTTCATCTTCTGCCTGGTTGGCGGCCTTGGCGGGGCGCAGGCTGGTTTGCAGCGTGGCGCCGACGATCTGTTCCAGATGGCGGCGGCCGACTTCCGGATTTTTGTACTTGGCCTGGATGACTTCACCCTGTTCCGTCAGTCGCATGCGGCCACCCACTGTGCCGGGAGGCTGGGCCAGGATGGCGTCGCGCGTCGAGCCGCCGCCACGGCCGACGGAGCCGCCGCGCCCGTGGAACAGCCGCAGGTGAACGCGTCGTTTGTCGAACACGCGTACCAGCTCGCGTTCAGCCAGATACAGCGACCAGTTCGAGGTCAGATAGCCCCCGTCCTTGTTGCTGTCGGAATAGCCCAGCATGACTTCCTGTACATCGTCCTGCACCTGGCGCACCCGCGCAGCGACTTCCGGGATATCCAGCCAGCCGGCCATGATTTCGGGGCCGCGCTGCAAGTCGGGAATGGTTTCAAAGAGCGGTACGACCATCAGGCCGCCACTGTCACCGCTATCGGCCGACAGCGCTGGTGCGACCAGTCCGGCTTCCTGTTGTAGCACCAGTACTTCCAGCAAATCGCTGAGCGATTCGGTGTGGGACACAATGGCCTGCATGACGGCGCGCTTGCCAAAGCGCGCGCGGCAGCTGGCAGCCATGCGCAGGATGGCCAGCTCCTTGCGGGTTTCTTCCGAGTATTCCATCCACGGCGAGACCAGAGGCCGTGCCTGGCGCAATTCCGCTCGCAGGACGGCGATTTTCGTGTTTTCGTCCAGGCGTTGATATTGCAGCGGCTGCCCGTCGTGCATGACGCCGGCGGCGGTGAACAGTTCGGTCAGGACGCGCTCATGCACGTCAGAGCTCTGGCGCAGATCGACCGTTGCCAGATGGAAGCCAAAGATTTCCACGGCTTGTTCCAGCGCACCCAGGCGTCCTTGGGCGACCAGCGCGCCATGGTCTTCCTCCAGGGAGGCGCCAATGCAGCGCAAGTCTGCCGCGAATTCAGCCGTATCCGCATAAGGCGCCGCGGGATAGCTGGGCCGTTCGGCCAGTTCGCGGCCGGTCAGTTCGCGCGCGGTCGCAGCCAGGCGTGCATAGATATGGATACAGGCGCGGCGATAGGGTTCATCTTCGCGGTGCGAGGACGGGTCGCGGCTGATCGCAGACAGGGCCAGCAGATCCCTGCTGGGGTGGCACAGGGACTGGGCTTGCGAAAGCTCCATGCCCAGGTGACGTACTTCATCCAGGTAGTGACGCAGCACCAGCGTGGACTGACGCAGCAAGGCCTGTTCCAGCGTTTCCGCATCGACATTGGGGTTGCCGTCACGATCGCCGCCGATCCAGCTGCCCATGCGCAGGAAGGCAGGCAGCAATGGCAGCGGACGGCCCAGGCGGCCGGGCTTGCCTGCGGCCAGCTGGCGCGCGACGTCCTGGTGCAATCGCGGCACCACCTTCAGGAAGGTGCGGTCGTAATACACCAGGGCATTGTCGATTTCGTCCAGCACGGTCAGCTTCTGGCGTCGCAGCATGCGGGTCTGCCACAAGGTAACGATCTGCGCGACCAGGCGGTCTTCGACCTCGTTGTCGCCATATTCGGGGGAAGCCAGCAGGTGGGCGATTTCGTGGTGCAGGTCCAGCGTGCTCTTGCGTTGCACTTCCGTCGGGTGTGCCGTCAGCACTGGCACGATGTCGGCCTGTTCCAGGTAATGCAGCAGCTGGCGGCGGGTCTGGCCGTTGTCCAGCAGCTCTGCCAGCGTATGCGCCAGGCTGCCGGGCACCGTGCCTTCACGCGCCTGTTCACGCTGGGTCTGGTTCTGTTCCTTGTCTTCCGCAATATTGGAAAGCTGCAGAAAGTAGCTGAAGGCGCGGGCAACGGCAGTCGCCTGTTCGCCTTTGAGCGCACTGATGCGTTCTTCCAGAATATCGCGTTCACGCTTGCTGCCTTCGCGACGGAATTTGACGGCAGCGCGGCGCAGCGTTTCCACCAGGTCATAGACGGGTTTGCCTTCGCATTCCCTGATGGTTTCGCCCAGCAGGCGTCCCAGCAGGCGGATGTCCTGGCGTGCGGAAGAACCGGCAGGCGGTTCGGTGCTTGTCGCGTGGTGTGGCTTCACTCTTGGGTCTCTCCGGATCGTGTGGGGATGTCCGGTACCATTCAATGATACCGGGCAAACTGCCTGGAAGCTCCTGGTGAGGGAGAGGCAGATCCCTGGCGCGTTTTTATTGTGTGACGCCAATGGATTCGGAAATGGTAACAGTTCCGGCCCGATTCGGTGAGTGATTTTGTGCGATGCCGCAAAAGTCATTGCGACCAGGTTCCGCCTGCGGATGCAGGCTGGAACCCGTGAAGGCTGGCCTCAGACCAGCGCTTGCTGCATCACCTTCGTGACGGCTTCCGCCACACGGCCAACGTTGGATTCATTCAGGCCGGCCACGCACATGCGGCCCGAACGCAGGATGTAAACACCGTGCTCATGGCGCAGGCTATCTACCTGTTCGGCACTCAGGCCGGTGTAGGTGAACATCCCGCGTTGCTGGATGTAGCGGTCCAGGTGGCTGTTGCTGACCTTTTCGCTCAGCAGCTGGAACAGCGTGGCGCGCATGGCCACCATGCGTTCACGCATGGTGGTGAGCTGTGCTTCCCACTGCGCCCGCAGTTCCGGCGTGTTCAGTACCTGGGTAATCACGGTTGCACCGTGTACCGGAGGCGAACTGTAATTGGAGCGTACGACACTGGCCAGCTGGCCCAGGACGCGCTGGGCAGCATTCTGGTCTTCGCAGATCAGCGACAGGCCACCGCAACGCTCGCCGTAGAGCGAGAAGTTCTTCGAGAACGAATTGGCGATGAAAGCAGGAATATTGCGGCGCAGCATTTCACGGATCGCGAAAGCATCATCTTCGATACCGGCGCCGAACCCCTGATAAGCCATATCCACGAAGGGCAGCAGGCCGCGCTCTTCGACAGCGTCCAGCACCGCCAGCCACTGCGCTTCGTTCAGATCGACGCCCGTGGGGTTGTGGCAGCAGGCATGCAACAACAGCACGCTCTTGGCAGGCAACTCACGGATCGCCGCCAGCATGGCGTCGAATTTCAGGCTGCCGGTTTCAGCGTCGTAGTACGGATAGGTATTGACCGTGAAGCCCGCGCGCTCGAAGATGAAGCGGTGGTTTTCCCAGCTGGGGTCGCTCAGCCAGACTTGCGAGTCCGGGAAGTAGCGCCGGATGAAATCGGCGCCGACTTTCAGCGCACCCGAGCCGCCCAGGGTTTGCGCCGTAGCAACATTGGGGACGACACTGCCGAATATCAGTTCCTGTACCGCACTGGTATAGGCCGGGCTGCCGGTCATGGGCAGATAAGGCTTGGGTACCGACGTTGCGCCAATCGCTTCTTCGGCGGCGCGCACGGCAGCCATGACGGGCAGGCGGCCATTGTCATCCAGGTAGATCCCGATGCTCAGGTTCACTTTGTCCTGGCGCGGGTCTTTCTGGAACTCTTCGTTGAGGGTAAGAATCGGGTCGCCGGGGTAGGGCGGGATATGTTCAAACATTGCGATATCTTCCTGACGGATGGGTTATTTCATGCTTCACGGCTATCAGCGTACCGGAACGCTGGCGTTTGCGATACTGGTGCCGGGGAGTGCAATCGCATCGCTACGACGAAAACGATAGCCGATAGCGAGGGCCAGAAGCCAGCACGGGATCAGATAGACGGACAGGCGCAGCCCCGGCGTCAGGTACATCACGACCAGAATGCCGGCCAGGAACAGGATGCAGAAATAGTTCGTGAACGGATAGCCGATGCTGCGGAAGCCGGTGACATGGCCTTCGCGCTGTTTGGTACGGCGAAAGCGCAGGTGTGTCAGGCTGATCATGGCCCAGTTGATGACCAGCGCTGAAACCACCAGGCTCATCAGCAATTCAAAGGCGCGGCCCGGCATGAAATAGTTGATCACGACGCAGAGCGCAGTGGCGGCAGCGGATGCGCCCAGGGCGAAGGTGGGAATGCCGCGTCGGTTGATATGGGTCAGTACCTTGGGGGCATTGCCTTGCTTGGCCAGGCCGTACAGCATGCGGCTATTGCAATAGACCCCGCTGTTATAGACCGACAACGCGGCGGTCAGCACCACGACGTTGAGCACATGGGCGACCAGTTTGCTGTCGAGCTCATGGAAAATCAGCACGAAGGGGCTGCCGCCGGTAACGACCTTTTCCCAGGGGTAGAGCGACAGCAGCACGGCCAGTGCGCCGATATAGAAAATCAGGATGCGGTAGATCACCTGATTGGTGGCGCGCGGGATGCTTTGGCGAGGATTGTCTGCCTCGGCGGCGGTGATGCCTATCAGCTCCAGGCCGCCGAAGGAGAACATGATACCGGCCATGGCCAGCGCCAGGCCGCCCAGGCCGTTGGGCAGAAAGCCGTTGTTCCACAGGTTGGAGACGCCGGCCTCTGGGCCAGCCTTGCCGGAGCCCAGCAGATACAGGCCGAATACGATCATGCTGACAATGGCCGCCACCTTGATGATGGAGAACCAGAATTCCGTTTCGCCAAAGGATTTGACGCTGCTGAGGTTGATGGCATTGATCAGAACGAAAAAGCCCAGCGCGGATACCCAGGTGGGGATATCGGGGAACCAGTAATGCATATAGAGCCCGGCTGCCGTCAGTTCGGCCATGCCGACCAGCACGTAGAGCACCCAATAATTCCAGCCCGACAGATAGCCCATGAACGGACTGAAATACTTATAGGCAAAGTGACTGAACGAACCGGCAACAGGCTCTTCTACGACCATTTCCGCCAGTTGGCGCAGAATCAGAAAACCTATGAAGCCGGCGATGGCATAGCCCAGCAAGACGCCGGGTCCGGCGAGCTGGATGGTTTGGGCGATGCCCAGAAACAGCCCGGTGCCAATGGCACCGCCCAGCGCGATCAGCTGAATGTGGCGGTTGCTCAGGCCGCGCCTGAGTTCGTGTCCTGCCTGTGTGTCTTGCATCAAAAGTCTCCTATTCGCCAATCCGGACGGGCACGGCGAAACCGGGCCATTATGATGGCCCATGTTGTTTTTATGAAAATTTCGTGTTGCCGGGGCCTAAGGCCCCGGCATCCGGCCTGGTGTGTCAGGCCTTACAGGCAGAGCGCGTCTTTGCTCGATTGGGGTTGCGTCTTGCCAGCGGCAGGGGCGGCGGTGCCGGCGGCGCTATCCGGCTGGCTGGCGGACGGGTTGCGCGGGCCGCATTCGCCATAGTCGAAGTCAGCGAAAATGCTGGCAAACTTGGGCAGGGCGGGCGGCGCGTCCATCATCGGCAGCTTCAGTTCGATAAAGACCAGGCGATCCGCCTGTTCGGCCTGGGCCAGCGCCTGTTCCAGTTCCCCGACATCCTTCACGACCAGGGTCAGGGCCTTGCCGGAGGGATCGAAAATTTGCGGCAGGCCGGCGTAATTCCAGTCAGCGACATCGTTATAGGCTGAGTTTTCCCCAAGGATCAGACGCTCGATGGTATAGCCGCTGTTGTTGACCAGGAAGATGATCGGTTTGAGCTGACGGCGTTGGATGGAGGACAGTTCCTGGGCCGTGAGCTGGAACGAACCATCACCAATGAACAGCAGGTGGCGACGCCAGGGCGTGCTGACTTGCGACCCGAAGAGGGCGGGCAAGGTATAGCCGATCGCGCCCCAGACCGGTTGAGAGATGTAGGAGGCACCCGCAGGCAGGCGCATGCCGCCCAGCGCGGAGTTCGAGGTGCCCGCTTCGCCGACGATGACGTCGCATGGCTTGAGGAAGGCCTGGATGCGAGGCCAGAGCGTGGCGTGCGTGAGCGGGGTATTCGCTGCGCAGGAATCCGCTGCGACAGCCGGTGTCGCGGCAGTCTTGGCCGTGCTGTTCGAGGCGGCCTGTGGCCGGGCCTGGCGGGCTGGCATGTTTTCCAGCACCCGCATCAGCACTTCGCGCAAGGTCACGCCAGGCATGGGCAGGCCGCCGATGCTGAGGTCGTGGCGCCGCAGGTCGATCAAGGCTTCCGGAGCGATGCGCTGGCTGAAGAGGGACGTGCTGCTATCCGTGAAACGCAGGCCGATACCGATCAGGCAATCGGATTGCTCGATGGCGCGCCGGGTGGCTTCCGGTGTCGGGGCGCCGATATAGGTGCCCAGGTAGAGCGGGGTGCTTTCATCCAGCACGCCCTTGGCCGGCGGCAGCGAAGCGCAGGGAATGGCGCATTTTTCACTGAGTTCCTGAATGATGTCGGCCACGCCGAAACGGCCGGCGTCGGCATCTATCAGGATGGCGGGGTGGCTGGCTTCCTGCAGCGCGGCGCAGATGCGCGCCGTGGCGCGTTCTAGCTGGCCCGGATCGCTGGCAGGGTCGGCGAGCACCAGGGGCTCGTCCGGTGTTTCGATGCTCAGGTGAGTAATGTCTGAGGGGAGCTGCAGGTGAACGGGGCGGCGCTCTTGCCAGCAGGCCTTGAGCACGCGGTCGATTTCGGTGACGGCATTGGCGGGCGTGATGCGCGCCTGCGCAACAGTGAATTCCGCCATGCAGCGGCCAATGTTGCCGTAGGCACCATCCGCCAGCGTGTGATGCAGCAGGGCGCGGCTGTTGATGGAATGCAAAGGCGGTGCGCCGGTGATGTGCACCATGGGGACGTTTTCCGAGTAAGCCCCCGCGATACCGCTGATGGCGCCCAGATCGCCGACGCCGAACGTCGTCAGCAATGCACCGATTCCGGCGGTGCGGGCATAGCCGTCGGCCGCGTAGGCAGCATTCAGCTCGTTGCAGTTACCGATGAATTCCAGCGTGCCGGATGCCTCGACCTGCTCCAGAAAGGAGAGATTGAAATCCCCGGGCAGTCCAAACAGGTGACGTATGCCGGCTTCGTTCAGGCGCCGGATCAGGAATTCCCCGATCTGCATTCTCATGGTTTTTCTCCTTGGGGTGGGCCGCGGTGGTGGGTGGCCGTTCAATGGTGGTTCGCCTGGCATTGCATTAGCGGCGATAGGAGTAAAATATAGTGCGTGATAAGCGCATGGTGTGTGCGTCTTTTGGCATGAAAACCCTGAAGTGCGCATGATTCGTGCGCGATATGCCCATACCCATGAAAACAGGTGATTGGAAACATGGATATCTACGACTGGAAGCTGCTCAGCGTGCTGCAATCCGATGGACGCTTGACCAATCAGGAGGTGGGCGAGCAGATCGGGTTATCGGCATCGCAGTGTTCACGGCGGCGCACGGCACTGGAAAAAGCCGGCATCATCAATGGCTATGCCGCTCGTCTGGATAGCAAGTCCTTGGGCCTGGATGTGCTGGCCTTTGTGCATGTCAGCCTGCATGCGCACGACAACCAGTCCATCCGCGCTTTCCAGACGCTGGTAGAAACGCATGATGTGATTCTGGAAGCCCACTTGCTGAGCGGCGATGCAGACTACCTGCTGAAAGTGGTGGCGCGCAATCTGGAGCAGCTCGCCAGTTTCGTCATGAATACCTTGCTGGCCAACGGCGCGATTTCCCATGTCAAATCGCATGTGGTCCTGCGGCAGATGAAGCAGACCAGCGAATTGCCGACGCAATGGCTGGGACGCGAAGTGCGTAAAACTCCGCCAGCCGGGGCCTAGGCGACACGCCCGGCACGAGGCGTAAGCGGCACGGGTGGCTAGGTAGTTGGCAAGAGATGCTTAGTCAGGCGCTGTTCGCGCGTGCTTTGTTCGGCAAACGGCGGGTTCAGGCCGGTGGCAGCATGGACAGGGTGGGGCAAACGGAAGAGAATGGCAGGGTTGCCCCTATGCTGTTGTGCTCCCATGAACCCCGCCAGCCGCCCCCCTGTAGATGCTGCAGCATCTGTTTCCCCCTCATCGGCCCAGACATGGGCAGAGCCCGGTTCCAGTGCCTATTGGCGCATCTGCATCGGCCTGTTCCTGGCCGGTTTTGCGACATTTTCGCTGCTCTATAGCGTACAGCCGCTGTTGCCTGAATTCAGCCTGGAGTTCGGGGTCAGCCCGGCCGTCAGCGCGCTGGCGTTGTCGCTATCCACCGCAACCCTGGCATTCGCCATTCTTTTCGCCGGTGCGCTCTCGGAAGGCTGGGGCCGGCGCGGGCTGATGTTTGCCTCCATGGCGCTGGCCGCCGGTTTGAATATTCTGGCGGCCTTGTCGCCTTCGTGGCCCGCGCTGCTGGCTGCCAGGGCGCTGGTCGGCCTGCTGCTGGGGGGCGTGCCGGCGGTGGCCATGGCTTACCTGGCCGAAGAGACGCATCCGCGCGGCCTGGGTTTTTCCATGGGGCTGTATGTCGGCGGAACGGCTTTTGGCGGTATGGCGGGCCGGGTATTCATGAGTTTCCTGACTGATATGTATGGCTGGCGCTCGGCCATGGTCACGGTCGGTGTGCTGGATCTGTTGGCTGCCGTGGGATTTCTGCTGCTGTTGCCACGTTCGCGTAATTTCGTGCGCCGGACGGGAACCGGCATGAAACATCACTTCCAGGCATGGGGCCGCCACTGGCGCCAGCCCCGGCTGCGCCAGCTGTTCATTGCCAGTTTCTGTCTGATGGGCGTCTTCGTGACGCTATATAACTATGTCGGCTTTCGTCTGCTGGCGCCCCCGTACAGCCTGAGCCAGAGTGAAATCGGCTTGATTTTCCTGGCTTACATCTTTGCCATTTTCGTGTCCCCGATGGCCGGCTGGCTGGCGGACCGCCTCGGGCGTGGCCGTGTTCTGGCAGGGGGGCTGGGCTTTCTGGCGCTGGGCCTGGTGTGCACCGGTTTGCCCTGGCTGTCAGCCATCGTGCTGGGCATCATCCTGCTGACCATAGGTTTTTTCGTAGCGCATGCGACGGCCAGCGGCTGGGTCGGTCGCCTTGCTACCGAGAACAAGGGGCATGCCGCCTCGCTGTACCTGCTGGCCTATTACCTGGGGTCCAGCGTGGTGGGGGCTTGTGGTGGATGGTTCTGGGAACATGGCGGCTGGTGGCCGCTGCTGGTATTCCTGCTGGCCCTGATGGGCTGGATGGTTTGGGTGATACGCGGGTTGCTGCGCGGCCCGGCAGCGTGAGCGTGGTGCAGGCCGGAAGGCCAGGGCAACAACAGGCACGGCGGCGCCCCTTGGGGGGGCATCGGGGCATCGCCCTGGCCTGATGGCGCGGCCAGGGCGGCGAGCTCAGCGGACTTCCCGCTCGATGGCGAAATACGCGTCGCTGCGCAGGATTTCTATCAGTTGGGGTACCGACTGCCCGTTGTCCTTGGATTGCAGACGGCTGGAAATGGCGGCCAGCATGATCATGAACTCCTTGCATTGGCGGCGTGCCGATTGCAGTTCGGAGCTGGTGAAGATCAGAATCTGGGCGAGCAAAACATTGCCGCGCGAGACGGCACCGCTCAGCACGCCGGCGATGGCCTGGCTGATCAGTTCACTGTCGGCATAGTCCCTGGATTCGACGCGGCGCAGGAATTCCTCGCGGTGCGCCTGGGGCAGGAAGGTCGAGACCCAATGGCTGTAGTCCGGGTCAAGCACGATGGCGGCGACCTGTCCCTGGAACTGTTCGACAAATTTTCCCGTGTCTGCGCCGGGATGGGCGGCCCGGTAGGCCGCAATGTCGGATACCAGTTTTTTCAGTGCCAGCAACAAGGCCATGCGTCCGCCTGACAAGGTGTTGTAAACCTCGCCGATGCGCTCGTAGTCTTCCTTGAAACGGCTGATGACTTCCGAGCTTTCCGGCAGCGAAGATAGCGCGGGAAACAGGATATAGCGCGACGACGCGGCAAATTCATAGAACTCGGACACCTGGGTGCGGATCTGTTCCAGATCCGCGAGGATAGCATCGAGCCGCAACTGGCCTTGTTCCAGGCGCAGCGCCAGCGAATGCTGCCATTTTTCTATGCCTTGATCCATGCTGAAGTCGATACGGCGTTCCACCGTGCTGGCACTGACGACAATCTTGTTGAAGTCGCGCGCCAGATCGCTCAAGACCTGCTGAATACTTTGTACTGCCACGGCCCGTGCCGCATCGTTAATGCCGCGCAAGCGCTCCTTGCGTGCATCCGCGCGGCTTTTGATCAGCCATGAAATCAACGCGCCAATAATGGTCAGGCCGGTCGCGATGTCTGCGCCGATCTGAACCCGGGAAAGCCATTCCATATCTGTATTGTCCTACCAGTGGGGTGAGTGAGGGCGATTCTATACCGCCGCACTCTGGCCAGTCGGCATGTCACTGCCGCCAAGCCGCCAGGCACTCAGGTTCGGCCGCGCAGATTCAAAGGATCCAGCAGGCCGGCCGCGATGGCCTGCCCGACAATGTCCGGCAGGCACTGAGCCTGCATGCGCCGCATCACGCGAGCACGATAGAGATTGACGGTCTTGATGCTGATATTGAGCTGCCGGGCGATTTCGCCGTTGCTATAGCCTTGAGCCAGCGGCAGGAAAACATCCCGCTCCCTGGGCGTCAGGCTTTTCAGAAGCGTGTGCAGATGCGCTTGCGCCGCAGCATCGCCCGGGCTGGCTGCCGTGTCGGGCTGCCGGCTGAGCGCCTGCTGGACGCTATCGAGCAATAGCTGTTCGTTGTACGGCTTTTCTATGAAATCGAAAGCACCGGCACGGAAGGCCCGCACCACGATGGGGACGTCGGCATGCCCGCTGACGAAGATCACAGGCAGTTGGATGCCGCGTTTGCGCAGTTCGTCCTGGACGCTCAGACCACCCATGCCCGGCATCCGCACATCAAGCAGGACGCAGGCGTTGTCTGTCGCCCGGCACGCTTGCAGGAAGGCCTGGCCGGAGGTGAAGGGCAGGGCTTGCAAACCGACGGACTCCAGCAGCCAGACGGTAGAGTCGAGCATGCCCTGGTCGTCATCCACGACATAGACGATTTGTGTTGCGGCTTCCGGCATTCCGGCCGTCTCCTTATTTTGATTGTCCCGCCGGTTCCTGGCGCAAGGGCAGGTGGCACGCCATGGCCAGTCCCGAGGGGCCATTTTCCACGATATCCCTCTCGGCGCCAAAGCCTTCCCGCAGATTCCTGCTCATCGCTAGGCCAGGCCGCAGGGCTGCCGGCTGGCGAGCGTAGAACGGCGTAAGCACTTTTTCCCGTGCGGCAGAGCGCGCGCCCGGATCATGGTTGCGTGCCGGTATGCACAGGGAAGCGCTTGCGCCGGGCACCGGTTTCAGCGCGTCAATGGATGCCGGCAGCGCCTGTGCGGGCTCAGCCGTTCCTGCGTCATTCGGTCAGATTCGGCCAAGCTTATCTGGTGTTTCTTCCATATCCGTCTATTTTTTATCAATATATATGGATGTTGTTCTATATGGTACTGGTACTAATATCATATTCTTGCCAAGGGGTATATAACCTTTTCCAGAACTATTCCTGACGCAACACCGCTGGTGCTGACGGGCAGGATCCATTCCCTGGAGGAGTTGAGCATGTCGATTTTCGAGGATGGCCTGGCGCCGCATCCGGTCAACCATATTGCACTGAGTCCCTTGAGCTTTATTGAGCGCACTGCCAGCATTTATCCGGATTATCCTGCTGTCGTGCATGGCGCCATTCGCAGGACCTGGGCCGAAACCTATGCCCGTTGCCGGCGGTTGGCTTCCGCGCTGGCGGGGCGCGGCCTGGGGCGGGGGGATACGGTAGCCGTCATGCTGCCCAATATTCCTGCGATGCTCGAAGCGCATTTCGGCGTGCCGATGATAGGTGCCGTGCTCAATACGCTGAATGTCCGGCTGGATGCCGAAAGCATTGCCTTCATGCTGCAACATGGCGAAGCCAAGGTACTGATTGCTGACCGCGAATATCATGAGGTGGTGCATGTCGCGCTGGGAATGCTGGCACCTGCGCGGCGGCCCTTGGTCATTGATGTGGATGACCCCGAATACGGCGAGGGGCAGCCAGTCAGCGGCCTGGATTATGAAGCCTTGCTGGCCGAAGGCGACCCGGCTTTTGATTGGCAGTGGCCCGAGGATGAATGGCAGGCGATTTCGCTTAACTACACCTCCGGCACCACCGGCAATCCCAAAGGGGTGGTGTATCACCATCGTGGCGCTTTCCTCAATTCCATGGGCAACCAGATGACCTGGAATCTGGGCAATCATCCGGTCTATCTGTGGACCTTGCCCATGTTTCATTGCAATGGCTGGTGCTACCCGTGGACAGTGACGGCGCTGGCGGGCACCCATGTGTTTCTGCGGCGCGTGGACCCACAGAAAATCCTGACCCTGATCCGTGATGAGCAAGTCACGCATTTATGCGGCGCGCCCATCATTCTCAATGCACTGGTCAATATGCCGGAGTCGGCCAAAGCGGCCATAGATCATCCGGTGAAAGCCATGGTCGCCGGCGCGGCGCCGCCCGCCAAGGTAATTGGTGCCGTCGAAGAAATGGGCATCAGCGTGACACACGTTTATGGCCTGACGGAAGTCTATGGCCCGGTAGTCGTGTGTGCCTGGCACGAGGCATGGGATGCCTTGCCGCTGGAAGAGCGCGCCGTGATCAAGGCGCGCCAGGGTGTCCGTTACCCCACGATGGAAGGCGTCATGGTGGCAGACCCGAAAACAATGGCGCCGATACCGCGCGATGGGCAGACCATGGGGGAAATCTTCATGCGCGGCAACACGGTCATGAAAGGGTATCTGAAGAATCCCACCGCCACGGCCGAGGCCTTCGTCGGGGACTGGTTCCACACGGGAGATCTGGCAGTCTGGCATCCTGACGGCTATGTGGAGATCCGCGACCGGCTGAAGGACATCATCATTTCCGGCGGTGAAAACATTTCCACGATCGAGGTCGAAGGCGTGCTTTATCGGCATCCGGCGGTGCTGGAAGCCGCAGTGGTGGCGCGTCCCGATGAAAAGTGGGGGGAGACGCCATGCGCATTCATAACGCTCAAGCCCAATCATGAAGGCGTCAGCGAAAGCGAACTGATCGCTTTTTGCCGCGAGCATCTCGCGGGCTTCAAGGTGCCGCGCAAAGTGGTGTTTGCGGAACTGCCCAAGACCTCAACCGGCAAGATCCAGAAATTCGTGCTGAGCGACCGGGCCAAAACGCTGTAGGCCAGACGGCGGAAGGCTGGCCGTGTCGTGTGAACGGTGCCCCGAAAGTTGGATATTCCTCCAAGCTTTTGGGGGCCTGTCATGGCGTCTGTTGCGATGCGGCCGGTTCAAGAGCGCGGATCGGGCCGACCGGCACAGAGAGGAATTCGTGACTCAGCGGCTGGCCAGCGCCCACTTGGCCGCATGGACGGCATGCAGATGCGTGGTGTCGAACAGCGGCGTGCCTACATGGGCAGGCTGGATCAAGAGCGAGATTTCCGTACAGCCGAGAATGATGGCTTGCGCTCCGCGTTCCACCAGACGGCCGATGACGGCTTGATAGGCGGCGCGGGAGGCGTCGTGCACTTGCCCCAGGCATAGTTCGTCGTAAATGATGCGATGCACGGTTTCCCTGTCGTCCTCATCGGGAACCAGGACGTCCAGCCCATGCTGCGTGATGAGACGTTCGCGGTAGAAATCCTGCTCCATCGTAAAACGGGTTCCCAGCAGGCCGACGCAAGACAGGCCTGCCGATTTGATCGCCTCTGCGGTGGGGTCCGCAATGTGCAGCAGCGGAATGTGCACGGCTTGCGTTATCTGTGGAGCCACCTTGTGCATGGTGTTGGTGCACAGCACCAGCGCGTCCGCGCCGGCAGCTTCCAGCCGTTGCGCGGCATCGGCCAGCAACTGGCCGGCCTGTTCCCATTGGCCGCTGCGTTGCAGTGCTTCAATTTCCTGGAAATCCACGCTCCATAAAACGATCCGCGCCGAGTGCAGGCCGCCCAGATGCTGCTTGATGGTTTCGTTGATCTGCCGATAGTAGGGAATGGTGGATTCCCAGCTCATGCCGCCAATCAGGCCTAGGGTTTTCATGTTTCTCCTTTTGTGGGTTGCGGGGCTTGCGGATCGCTGCGGTAGCAATCCGTATTATGCCGGCTGGCGGCACAGAAAAAACCCCGCGGGGCAGGTGCGCCGGCGGGGTCTGGATAAGGCTTGAACGGCTCGGCGGGCCAGGCCGTTCAGAGGCGGGTGCTTTCAAAGGCGGAGGCTTATAGCCAACCGGTAAGGCGCGGCAGCCACAGCGTGATTTCCGGGATGAAGGTGATCATCATCAGGAAGATCAGACCGGTGATCAGCCAGGGGAAGGTGGCCTTGGTCACATCCGTCAGTCCGAGCTTGGAAATACTTGAGGCGACATACAGGTTGAGACCGACGGGTGGCGTCGCCAGGCCGATTTCCATGTTCACGACCAGGATAATGCCGAAGTGCACCGGGTCGATGCCGAGCTTCATGGCGACCGGGAACAGGATGGGCGCCATGATCAGCACCAGGCCGGAAGGCTCCATCACCATGCCGATGATCAGCAGCAGCACGTTGACGAACAGCAGGAAAGCGACAATGCCCAGGCCTTGTTCCACGATCCAGGCCGCGATGTTCTGCGGGATCTGTTCCGAGGTCAGGATGAAGGCGAACATCACGGCGTTGGTGATGATATAGAGCAGCATCGCGCTCATGCCCGCCGATTCCAGGATGATGCGCTTGAGGTCACGCCATTTGATGTCCTTGTACACGAACATGGCGATGATGAAGGCATAGACCGCGCTCATGGCCGCCGCTTCAGTCGGCGTGAAGACCCCGGTATAGATGCCGCCCATGACGATGACAACCAGCATCAGGCCCCAGATCGAATCGCGGAAGGCAATCCAGCGTTCCTTCCAGCTGGCTTTGTCCTGGCGCGGGTACTTGTACTTCCAGGCGCGGTACATGGTCGTGATGCCCAGCATCAGGGCCAGCAGCAGGCCGGGAATCACGCCGGCGATGAAGAGCTGGCCGATGGAGGCCGAGGCAATACGTGCGCCATCCGGGCCTTCTACCATCATGCCGCTGGTGGCAACGGCATACATCACCATCACGATGGAGGGCGGCAGCAGAATGCCCAGGCCGCCCGAAGTGGCCACGATGCCGGTGCCGAACTTGGGCGGAAAGCCCTGCTTGACCATGGCCGGCATGATGATGGAGCCAATGGCTGCGACGGTGGCTGGCGAGGAGCCGGAAATGGACGCGAACAGGGCGCATGCCAGCACGGCTGCCAGACCCAGGCCGCCAGGCAGATGGCCGACCATGGCGGTCGCGAAACGTATCATCCGTTTTGCGACCCCGCCGTGTGTCAGGAAACTGCCAGCCAGAATGAAGAACGGGATCGCCATGATCTCGAACTTCTCAATGCCGGTGAACAGCTTGAGCGCAATGCTGTCCATGGGCACGTTGGTCATGGTGAACAGGAATGTGATCACCGTGAGGCCGAGCGCAATGGACACCGGCATGCCGGTGAGCAGCAGAACGATCAGCAGCGCGAAAATGATGAAGGTGGTCATGCAGCGGCTCCTTCGGGGCTGTCGTTCTCGTCATCGTGGCCGGGCACATGGTGCGGCAGCTGGCCGGTACGCAGGTAGTTGTAGAGTGCCTGCAGGAAGCGGAAACACATCAGCGACGAACCCAGCGGTACGGCCAGGTACACAATCCACATCGGGACTTCCAGGTCGGCCGAGACCTGATTGGTGTGGCCGATATCCCAGGTGAAGCTGGCGCCGATCCAGGCGACGATGAAAGTGAACAGCGCACCCGACATCAGGGCGATGACGGTCAAGGTCTTGCGCATGGGCTCGGACACTTTGGTCACCAGTACATCGACACCAACGTGGATACCCAGGCGTACGCCATAGGCAGCGCCGAATTTGGCCATCCAGACGAACAGGTAGATGCAAAGTTCCTGTGCCCAGAGCAGATTGATGTTGGTCAATGAGCGATACAAGGAGCGGGCATTGGACATCAGGGTGGGGTAGTCGTTGGCGCGCGCCCAGGCCACGACATCGGCGACCAGGCCGACGGAGTAGCGCTGACAGACAGCGACAAAGATGATGAGCACGGCGGCCACCATCAGGAACGACACGAAAGCTTCTTCGAAACGGTCGAGTAGGCGTAGAAACATGGAGAACTCCCAGGGAACCTGGAATCAAAGCGCCGGGTGACCCCGGCGCATTCAGGCGGCGGCTGGCGTTCGCCAGCGCCGCTGAGGAAAATCAACGGCCCAGGGCCTTGTAGGTGGCGTCCAGCGTATCTTTGCCCACGCGCGATTCCATTTCCTTGTGCACCGGCAGCAGGGTGTCGATCCACAGCTGGCGTTCTTCGGCCGTGGGTTCGTAGAACGTGGTCTTGCCGGAGGCCTTCATGGCAGCCAGGGAATCGTCGTTTTCTTGTTGGGCGATATCGTTGGCATAGGTCGTGGCTTCGCTCATGGCACGCTCGAGCTGCTCACGGACATCGGCAGGCAGGCCGTCCCAGAACTTCTTGTTGACGATCACGGCATAGCCCAGGTATCCGTGGTTGGACAGCGTGGCGTGCTTCTGCACTTCATGCATTTTCTGGGTGTACATGTTCGAAGGCGGGTTTTCCGTGCCATCGACCACGCCCGTCTGCAGTGCCTGATAGACCTCGGAGAACGCCATGACCTGCGGCACGGCATCCAGCGCCTTCATCTGGGCTTCCAGTACCTTGGACGATTGGATGCGCAACTTCAGGCCCAGGAAATCGTCAGGCGTGTGAATCGGGCTGTTGGCGCTCATGACCTTGAAGCCGTTATCCCAGTAGGCCAGGCCGGTGATGCCCTTGGGTTCAAGCTTGGCCAGCAGGTCCTTGCCCACTTCGCCATCGGTGATCTTGCGAAGGTCTTCCTTGCTCTGGAAGATATAGGGTAGGTCGAAAATCTCGAATTCGCGCACACCCAGCGGGCCGAACTTGGCCAGCGACGGGGCCAGCATCTGGACGGCGCCCAATTGCAGCGCTTCCAGTTCTTCCTTGTCCTTGTAGAGCTGGGAGTTGGGATAGACTTCAACCTTTACTTTTCCATCCGTGTACTTCTCGGCCAGTTCCTTGAACCGATCTGCGCCCTTGCCCTTGGGGGTATCCGGTGCGACAACGTGGCTGAACTTGATGGTGATGGGAGCCTGGGCATAGGCGCCCATGCTGGCAAACATCATGGTCGCCGCAAAGGCGATGGAAAGGCGCATTTTCATTGTTTCCTCCTTGGTTATTGTTCCCGGTGACGGGTTTCCCTGAATTTATGTTTTGAAACAAACGGGGATAGTGGGGGAGAATAAAAGGATCACTTTTCCGTCGCTATTGTGGATTTCCGAAGTGTCTAAACAAGATCCCTTGTTTCCCTCGCTGTCCGGCTGGTTGGGGCGACGGCCCATGGACGGGCTGGCGTCCGCCGCGCCGCTGGTCGCCATCCTGATGATCAGCGTGCTGATCGGGTTGTTTCTGTGGATGACGGAGAAAGAACGGCGCCAGGAACTGCATATCAATCTGCTGCGCGATACCCTGTGGGTAGAGCAGGCATTGCGTTTCCAGCTGGGCACGCATCAGGACAATCTGTTGCGGCTGGCGGCGGATCTGGCGGTGCAGGCGCCGGTGATCGACAAGGATTCCTTGTCGCGCATGCGTCACCTGGTGGCAAATCACGCGGAATTGCTGCAGATTACCTGGCTGGATGCCGAGGGTGGGGTTCGCGCCGCTGTTCCGCCGCATGGGCAGGCGGACGCCGGGGCCAGCAGCAACCGGCCCTTGCCCGAGGCCTGGCCGCTCCTGGGTGTGGCGGCCCCCGCCTGGAGCCCGCCACGCAAGCAGGACGGCAGGTTGTTGTCGTTTCTGCGATTGCCGGTGAACCGCGAGGACGGCAGTACCGAATTGCTTGAGGCCACCCTGGCACTCGATGAGCTGCTGGCCACCCAGGTGCCCTGGTGGATCGCCGAGCATTACCAGGTATCGCTGACCGGGCTGGATGGGGAACCGCTAGTCAAGAAATCCAATGCCGTGGGTGAGCAGGCGGGCAGCCAGCAGCACTCCATGTCGTTTGATCCGCCCTTTCATGGCATTTTCCTGACCCTGGCGCCTTATCGGGCGCCACGCAATCCTTTGCACATGCTGTTGATTGCCGGCATTGTGGGCCTGGCCTTGCTGACGGTCGTCAATCTGGGTTTGCTGGCCCTGCACTTCAAGCGCCGGCGCCAGGCGGAGCAGGCGCTGCGCAATGAGCAGCTGTTTCGCCAGGCCATGCAGGACTCGGTGACCGTTGGCTTGCGGGCGCGCGGGCTGGATGGCCGCCTGCTATTTGCCAACCCGGCGTTTTGCCGCATGGTGGGCTGGCCGGCCGAGGAAATCATCGGCATGATGCCGCCTATGCCCTGGTGGCGGCCGGATATGCTCAACGAAATCCAGCAGCGTCACCTGGCGCAACATACGGTGCCTCGTGCGCACAGCTTCGAGACCGTTTTCCAACGCCGGGATGGTGTGTCGATTCAGGTCATGGTGTATGAAGCGCCGCTGATCGACGACAAGGGGGTGCATGTCGGCTGGATGGCGTCCATCCTGGATATTTCCGACCGCCGCCAGGCCGAAGCGCAGGCCAGTCGGCAGGCGGACCGGCTGCAACAGACCGGCAGGCTGATCACCATGGGAGAGATGGCCTCAACGTTGGCGCATGAGTTGAATCAGCCGCTGGCTGCCATTGCCAGCTATTGCGCCAGTTGCCAGAACCTGTTGGCCAAGGGTGGGGCGGATGGCAAACTGCTGGCGACCCTGCTGGAAAATCTGGCTTCTCAGAACCGGCGTGCCGGCCTGATCATCCGGCGTATCCATGATTTTGTTCGCAAGCGCGAACCTGTGCGCGAAGAAGGTGATCTGGTGCGTCTGGTTCGCGATACCGTGGGTTTTGCTGAAGCGGATGCCTTGCGCCAGGGCGTCCGGTTGCGCTGCATGCCGGCACCGGCAACACCGATGCTGGTGCGCGTTGATCCCGTGCTGATCGAGCAGGTGCTGTTGAACCTGATACGCAATGCCATCGAAGCCACGCTGGAATATGGTTGCCAGGATGGCGTGGTCGATATCGCACTGGAACATCAAGACGATTGCTGTATTGTGTCGGTGGCCGATCACGGTGCGGGCGTTGCCCCGGAAATGATGGAAAAAATCTTCACCCCCTTTGCCACAACAAAAAAAGCCGGCATGGGGATGGGGCTCAATATTTGCCGTTCCATTCTGGAACAGCATCATGGACAACTTTGGTTTGAGGCGCGCGCAGGCGGCGGAGCGGTATTTCTGTTTTCGCTGCCGGCCTGGCGGGATGCCAGGACAGCCGCAGGGGACGAAGAGGCAACGATGGGCAATTCGGAAGCAGGCAAGACAGGAGTCGGGGTAGATGCGTGAAAGCGGGATGAATGACAGACAGGACAGCGATGCCGCTACCGGCGTGAGCCTGCTTCCCGTTTCATCAGAGGAGAAGGATGTGCTGGTACATATCGTGGATGACGACGCGGCCATTCGTGATTCGTTGGCCTGGCTGTTCTATTCACGCGGGATTGCGACTCAGACCTGGTGTTCGGGCGAAGCCTTTCTGGAGGCCTGGTCGCCCATGCTGGAGGGGTGCATCCTGCTGGATATCCGCATGCAGAACATGTCGGGGCTGGAAATGTTCGATCACTTGCAGGCCAGGGGCGCCTTGCAGCCGGTCGTATTCCTGACCGGCCATGGCGACCTGCCCATGGCGGTGGATGCACTCAAGCGCGGAGCAGTGGATTTCATTGAAAAGCCCTTCAATGACAATGACCTCGTGGATCGCATGCTCGATGCCATCAAGCACGGCCGGCGTCAGCGCGAACAGCGTTTGCGGGCACTGGATCGAGACCAGAAAGTCGCGACGCTGTCCCTGCGTGAGCGCGAGGTCTTGGAAAAAATCCTGGCCGGTCTGCTGAATAAGCAGGTCGCAGACGAATTGGGCGTTTCCATGCGGACGGTGGAAGTCCATCGCGCCCGCATCCTGGAAAAAATGGGTGCGCGCAATGTGGTGGAACTGGCGCGCTTGTTTGGCGCCGATGATTGGCAAGACAAGGAGCAGGGAGCATGACGCGCATTAATTGCGTGCCCGTTGAGGAGCTGACGCAGCAGCATTTGGTGGCAGAGTACCGGGAGTTGCCGCGTGTTTTCGGGTTGGCGCGCAAGGCCCGCGAGCGTGACGACCCCAGACGACAGAACCGTTATGTCCTGGGGGCGGGGCACGTGCTGTTTTTCTATCGCCGCCTGGGATATCTGGCGGATCGCTACGATGCGCTCGTGCGCGAAATGCAGGCCCGTGGCTACAAACCCAATTTCACTGCCAGTTTGCGCGAGGTGCATGCGGATATTCCAGCAGATTGCTGGGGCGACTGGCGCCCGGATGCCGAGGCCCTTGCCCTGAATCGGGCACGCATCAAAGAGCGTGGTGGCTGAGTCCGGGCCATCGCGCGCGGGCGGGTATGTTCAGCAAATGTGAAACTTGGTGAACAGATGCGGCCAATGCACCTTGGCGTCATGGCAGATCAGGGTATCCTTGGGGGAGCATCTGCTGCCGGTGCGCAGGCCTGCATGCCGGCTCTTATTGGCTAAGGAGCTCTACGCGATGAAACACACTCATAACGGTAAACTTGCCGCTGCGGCACTGGCGGCGATCCTGCTGGCGGGATGTGCCTCACAGCAGCAGAACAATACTTTGCTGGGATCGGGCGCTGGGGCTGCGCTGGGTGCGGGCGTGGGTGCGCTGATCGGCGACAGCAGCAAGGCTGCCCTGATCGGCGCCGGTATTGGCGCTGTCGCTGGCGGCGTGGTCGGCTACAACTGGGGCGGCATCAAGAACGATGTCGAACAGTCGGGGGCAACGAGCCTGGGGATCGACGTCACCGAACAGCCCAATGGCACTTTGAAGGTCAACATCCCGGCCAGCGCCGGTTTTAGCTCCAGCAGCGCGGCTTTGCAGCCGGCCTTGCTGCCGGTGCTGGACAGCGTGGCTCGCGCTTTGGTGCAGCATCCCGAGGTGCGCGCCAAGATCATTGGCAATACGGATAACACCGGGTCAGCTGCCTTTAACCAGAAGCTGTCGGTGGAGCGCGCCCAAAGTGTTTCCACCTATCTGCAACAGCGTGGTGTTGTGCCGGCGGATCTCACGATCGAAGGCCGAGGGTTCAGCGACCCTGTTGCCAGCAACGATACGCCGGAAGGCCGCGCAGCCAACCGCCGTGTAGAAATCTATCTGTACGCCGTGCAGTGATGGCGGCCGTTGCACCCGCTGATGACAGGCGGGCGCAACGGGTTTTAGTCGCGCACCCGTCTAAGCACCCCGGCGCTCAGGCGCTCAGCGCGCGGCGGCAGGGTGCGCAGCGTCAGTGTGCCAAAAATGCCATGATCATCAGCGGTGCCAGTACCGTCAGGATAAAGCCGCTGATCAGCGCCAAGGGGACGACATCGGGGGCGCAGGTCTGTTTGACGATAGGCAGGGTTGTGTCCAGGGCCGTTGCGCCTGCACTGCCTACCGCAGGCAGCGGGTAGCGCATGCCAGCCATATAGAGAATGACGATTGCCAGCAATTCACGCAGCAGGTCGGTCATCAGGGCAATGGTGCCGTAATCCTGTCCCAATGCGTCGCCAATCATGACGCTGGAGAGGGAAAACCACCCGAAACCGGAGGATAGGGCAAGCGCGACCTGAAGTTTTTCTCCTGTCGCCCAGGCGGCGGCGCAGGCGCCCAGTAGCGAGCCCAGCACCACCAGCAAGGGAATGGCAAAGGCCTTGAACGACCAGAGCCTGCCTTTCAAATCGACCTGGCCGAGGTCTATACCAACCAGAACGATCAGTATCAGCAGCAGTGTCCAGCTCGATGGCAAAGGGTGGGCCTGCGCCAGGTCTGCAGGCAGCCAGGCGAAGGCCAGTCCGCCCAGCGCTACCATGGCCAGTGCGATACTGCATTCTTTCACCGGTTTCCAGAATGTGGCGTTGTCGGCCTGGCGGGGGGCGGCAGCAGGGGCCTTCCCCTTGTTACGTCGCAATAGCAGCCAGATCAGAACACAAGGCAGCAGCGTGGTGAACAGGGCGAGCAGGCTGGCTTTGTAGAACGCGCTGCCCAGCGCCTGGGCCGAGGAGAGAACGGCACCGAACTCCATCCCGATCAAAAACAGCAGCAGCCAGACCAGCGGGCCGATCATGCGGATCAGCCAGGCGCGCAGGACGCGCGGCAGGACATGGCCTGCCGCCCAGCCGCCAGCGAGTGCGCCAACAATCGGCATCAATGAGGATAGGGCAGTCATGGGCGTGCCGCCGTGCAAACGAAACTGGCGGTATGCCGGGGGGCGGGAGAGAGCAGGACAGGGCCTGGAGGGAGTGTCCGGTACGGCACGTGACTGCTGGAGCCACAGGGGGAAAAGGAGAGTGCAGACAAGGTCATGGGATGGCGGAGCGAACCACCGGAAATGGAGCGGGCTATCAAGATAGCAGAAGAAAAAGACAGTTTATGCAGTGCAATCGGCATACCCGCATTGGGCGGGATAGCCATTGGCGAGATATCCGCCGCAGCGCAGGCCATCAAGGGCGTGCGCCAGGGGCGGGCCGCAGGCAGGCCTGCGGCCCTGCAACTCGGGGCACAGCGGTTGAGCGATACACGAGCGACAGGCAAGTGCGGCGGAATTATTCCAGATTGGCGGCCTGTTCGCGCAGCTGTTCGATCAACAGCTTGAGATCCATGGCGGCACGCGTCACGCTGATGTCCCCGGCCTTGGAACCTAGCGTATTGGCTTCGCGGTTCATTTCCTGGAACAGGAAGTCCAGTCGTTTGCCTAGGCTGCCGCGTTTGTTCGCGGCGTCGTGGCGGCCCGAGAGCATGTCTTCCAGTTCAGCCAGATGCGTATTCAGCCGCGCCAGCTCTTCTGCCACATCCACACGCAGGCTGAACAGCGTGGTCTCCTGCGCCAGCCGTTCACTCAGTTCCGCGCCGCTGATTTGTGCAAAGCCCCCGGGGGCCGCATTTTCCAGGGTTTCACGCAATTTGTCGCTCAAGCGTTGGCGGTAGTTCTCCAGAATGCCGGGCATGGTGGTTTCCACCTGGCCGACAATCGTGCGGATGGCTGCAGCGTTCTGCTGCATGATCGCACGCAGGCGCTCGCCTTCCCGCTGGCGATTCTGGCTGAGCTGAGCGAGGGCTTCGGCTGCCGCCGCCAGGGCCACGGCAGGCCAGTCCTGCTCATCCGGTGCGGCGGGAGCATGTAGCAGATTCTGCAGCGCATAAAGATCATTCAATCCGGGTTCGCGCAGTGCCGGGAAATACTGGCGCGCCCGTTCCTGTTGTGCCGCGGCCTGAGCCAGAAAATCCGGGTCCAGGGCGTTATGGCGATGGGTGGCGCGGCGGGCGTAAGCGACCCGGATTTCGACCTTGCCACGCTGCAGCGTCTTGCCGATTTGTTCGCGCAACGGCGCTTCGATCTGGCGCAGCTCGTCCGGCATGCGGAAATGCAGGTCCAGGAAACGGCTGTTGACGCTGCGGAGCTCGACCGAGAGGGTAGCGGTGGCGGCTTCGGCGTTGGCGCTGCCGAAGGCGGTCATACTTTGGATCATGCGGGACTACCTTGAAAAAATGCATGGCCTGCCATGCCGGCGGGATGCAGGCGGGAGCAGGGGCTTCTACATCTACAATGTAGGGAATTCTATCTGTTGGAGTGTTCTGGTGTCAGAGATATCGTCTTCCCTGTTGGCGCGTCGTCCTGTTGGCCGTGAGGCAAACGCGCTGCGTCCGGTTTCGGTCGAGCGCGGTTTTTCCCCTTATGCAGAGGGCTCGGCGCTGATACGCATGGGGGGTACGCATGTATTGTGCACCGCCAGTGTGCTGGACAAAGTGCCGCCGTTCCTGCGTGGACAGGGGCGTGGCTGGGTCACGGCCGAATATGGCATGTTGCCGCGTGCGACCCATACGCGCGGTGATCGCGAAGCCGCACGCGGCAAGCAGAGCGGCCGCACGCAGGAAATTCAGCGCCTGATCGGTCGCAGCCTGAGAGCGGTATTCGATCTGGAGGCCTTGGGGGAGCGCACCCTGCATCTTGATTGCGATGTCATCCAGGCCGATGGCGGCACGCGCTGCGCCAGTATCACGGGCGCATGGATCGCTGCCGCCGATGCGGTGGACTGGTTGCTGCGCGAAGGGAAAATCGAGCGCTCTGCCGTGACGAGTCAGGTGGCTGCCGTGTCGGTCGGTCGTGTTGATGGCCGGGCGTTGCTGGATCTGGACTATCCCGAAGACTCCGGTTGTGATGCCGATGTCAATGTCGTCATGACCGGGCAAGGGTGCCTCGTGGAAGTGCAGGGCACGGCAGAGCGCGAGGCATTCAATCGCCGTGAATTCAATGAGCTGCTGGATCTGGCGGAGTTGGGAATCGGCCAGCTGTTTGAAATCCAGCGTACATCCAGGAGCGGCGCATGAGCCAGGGGGAATCGCCCACCGCAGCGCAGGCCCGGCCGCAGCGGCCTGCTGGCATGGATCGCATCGTGCTGGCGTCCGGCAATGCCGGCAAGATCCGTGAATTTCGCCGTCTGTTCGAGGCGTACGGAATCCATCTGATTCCCCAGGGGGAATTGGATGTGCCTGAGGCGCCGGAGCCGCATTGCACCTTTATTGAAAATGCCTTGGCCAAGGCGCGCCATGCCAGCAAGCTGACAGGTTTGCCGGCACTGGCGGATGACTCGGGCCTGTGCGTGCCGGTGTTGGGCGGCGCACCTGGGGTGTATTCCGCCCGTTATGCGCAAATGCAGGGCGGAGAAAAAAGCGATGCGGCCAATAATGCTTGCCTGGTGCAGGCTTTGGCCGGGCAGACGGATCGCCGCGCATTTTATGTGGCTGTGCTGGTGCTGGTGCGCCACGCCGAAGATCCGCATCCGCTGATCGCCGATGGCGTCTGGCATGGCGAAGTCGTCGATATACCGCGTGGCGAGCACGGCTTCGGCTACGATCCGCACTTTTTCCTGCCGCAGGAAAACCTGACGGCCGCAGAAATGGCGCCCGAACTTAAAAACCGCATCAGCCATCGAGCACTGGCCTGGCAAGCGCTGGCTGCCCGGCTGGCCCATGCCTGAGCCTTGAAGGCAATCGTTCGTTTTCATGGCTACCGTCATTCCCATCATGCCTGCAGGCCTGTCGCGGCGCGAGCTGCGGCAGGCGCAAGCCACCGTCCTCCAGGCGCTGCCGCCGCTGGCACTGTATATCCATGTTCCGTGGTGCGTGCGTAAATGCCCGTACTGTGATTTCAATTCCCACAATGCGCCGACCGTGCTGCCGGAGGCAGAGTATCTGGCGGCCTTGCGCAGCGATCTGGAGCAGACCTTGCCGCAGGTCTGGGGACGCCAGGTCATTTCTGTCTTTATCGGTGGTGGCACACCCAGCTTGCTATCGGCGGGCGCCGTCGATGAAATGCTGGGCATGGTGCGTGCCTATCTGAAGCTGCTGCCAGATGCCGAGATCACGATGGAAGCCAATCCCGGCACGGTCGAAGCCGGGCGTTTCCAGGCCTATGCGCGCAGTGGCGTGAATCGACTGTCTTTGGGCGTGCAAAGTTTTGATGATGCCTGTCTGCGCGCCCTCGGGCGCATCCACGACGGCAGGCAGGCACGCGCAGCGATTGCGCTGGCGCTGGATGCCGTGCCTCGGGTCAATCTGGACTTGATGTTCGCGTTGCCCGGGCAGGACGAGGCTGGCGCACGCCAGGATATTGATACTGCGCTGTCATTCGGCACCGGGCATCTGTCGCTGTATCACCTGACGCTGGAACCCAATACAGTCTTTGCAAAGTATCCGCCTCCCTTGCCCGACGATGATGTCGCCGCAGCCATCCAGGAGATGCTGCAGCATCGCGTGGCGCAAGCCGGCTACGATCAATACGAGGTTTCGGCCTATGCCAAGGCCGGACAGCGCTGTCAGCACAATACCAATTACTGGGAGTTCGGGGATTACCTGGGGATTGGGCCGGGTGCTCATGCGAAGGTGTCCTTTCACGACCGTATTCTGCGGGAGGCACGTACCCGGAGTCCTGAGCAATGGATGCAGCGCGCTTTGGCGGGTGATGGTTCCCATATTGCCAGCAGCGAGGTGTTGCAGGCCCATGACTTGCCCTTTGAATTCATGCTCAATGCCCTGCGTTTGCGCGCCGGGGTGCCCAGCGCCAGCTTCAGTGCGCGCACAGGTTTGCCGTTAGCGAGCATTCACGCACAATTGCGGCGTGCGATGAGCAAGGGATTACTGGATGCCGATCCAGCAGTGTTGCGCGCATCCCCTCTGGGGTGGCAGTTTTTGAACGATTTACTGGAAATGTTTTTGCCGGAGTGATCCAATCCGGTGCAGTGATCCATATTGGTGCTTGGCTTGCACTGATATGGTGCATATGGAAACATGAAAGCCTGCGTTGCCAGTCAAAAAAGTTGGCACGCTAATTGCTTAGTACGGACTGAACGCGCAGCGTGGCGGCGCGCGGAACTCACTACACTGGAGATAACATGGCAACGCCTCAAGATGTGCTCAAGACGATTGCGGAAAACGATGTCAAGTTCGTTGACTTCCGCTTTACCGATACGCTGGGCAAGGAACAACACGTTTCGGTGCCAGCGCATCGCGTAGAAGAAGAAACCTTCGAGACGGGTCAGGCTTTCGACGGCTCGTCGATTGCAGGCTGGAAGGGCATCGAAGCCTCCGATATGGTGCTGATTCCCGATGCTTCGACGGCTCACCTCGATCCGTTCACGCAGCAAACCACGCTGATCCTGACCTGCGATGTGATCGACCCCGCAGACATGAAAGGCTACGAACGCGACCCGCGTTCGCTGGCACGCCGCGCCGAAGCGTATCTGAAATCCAGTGGCCTGGGCGATACGGCATTTTTCGGCCCGGAACCCGAGTTCTTCGTGTTTGACGGCGTATCCTGGGACGACGGCCCTTCGGGCGCGTTCTACAAGATTGCTTCCGATGAAGGCGCCTGGTCGCGTTCCAACGATGCCAGCAGCAACTACGGCCACCGTCCTCGCGTGAAGGGCGGCTACTTCCCGGTGCCGCCGGTGGATTCCTTCAACGACATGCGCGCCGAAATGTGTATGTTGCTCGAAGAGCTGGGTGTCCCGGTCGAAGTGCACCACCATGAAGTGGCAGGCCCTGGCCAGCTGGAAATCGGCACCAAGTTCAGCACGCTGGTGCAGCGCGCCGACTGGACGCAGATCATGAAGTATGTGATCCATAATGTGGCGCACAACTACGGCAAGACGGCAACCTTCATGCCCAAGCCCATCATGGGCGATAACGGTTCCGGCATGCACGTGCACCAGTCCATCTGGAAAGATGGCCAGAACCTGTTTGCGGGCAATGCTTATGCCGGCCTGTCTGAATTCGCGCTGTATTACATCGGTGGCATCATCAAGCACGCTCGTGCACTGAATGCCTTCACCAACCCTGGCACGAACTCCTACAAGCGCCTGGTGCCGCACTATGAAGCACCGGTCAAGCTGGCCTACTCGGCACGTAACCGTTCTGCCTCGATCCGTATTCCGTATGTGGCCAACCCCAAGGGCCGCCGCATCGAAGCGCGCTTCCCGGATCCCCTGGCCAATCCGTACCTGGCATTCTCCGCATTGATGATGGCGGGTCTGGACGGTGTGCAGAACAAGATTCACCCCGGCGATCCTGCCGACAAGAATCTGTACGATCTGCCGCCGGAAGAAGATGCGAAGATCCCGACGGTTTGCGCATCGCTCGAACAGGCACTGGAATCGCTGGATAACGACCGCGAATTCCTGACGCGCGGTGGTGTGTTCAGCAATGCGATGATCGACGCCTACCTGGGTCTGAAGCAAGGCGAGGTCAACCGTCTGCGCATGGTGGCGCATCCGGTCGAGTTCGATATGTACTACAGCCTGTAAAACCGGCCGGCGGCGCGCCTGTTGCGTGCCGCCGCGCCATCGCCCCGAGGAGCCGTCCATCATGAATCTTGACGCATTGGATCTGCTGGCCTGCTCGGTGTTATTGATTGACGCCCAGGGGCAGGTGGCGCACGCCAACAGCGCTGCGGAAGACGTTTTCGGGCGGGCGCGCAGGCGTCTGACCGGAATGCCGGTCGAACACCTGTTCGTCGAAACGGCAGATATCCGCGCCGCTGTGGCCAGCTCTCAGGCAGATGGTTTTGCGGATCTGCGTCTGCACTTGCAGGCGCGCCGTGGCCTGACGGAAACGCCGGCTGTAGCTGTCACCGTCCTGACCTTGACGGCACAGCCCTGGCCGACCCTGATGGAAGTCCGGGAAGTGACCCAGGCGCAGCTGGCTGACCGCAACAGCCAGATTCATGCCAGCCTGCAAGGCCAGCGCGAACTGCTGCGCAATCTGGCGCATGAAATCAAGAACCCCTTGGGTGGCCTGCGTGGCGCGGCGCAGCTGCTGGAAGCAGAGCTGCCTGATCCGGCGCTGCAGGAGTACACCCAGGTCATTATTTCCGAGGCAGACCGACTGCAGGCCTTGGTGGATCGCCTGGCGGCATCGCAACGCATTGCTGCCGTACGGCGCACACCGACCAATATTCACGAGGTCTGTGAGCGGGTTTGTGCCTTGATCAGCGCGGAATTCCGTGATGCCGTCATCCTGCAGCGTGACTACGATGCATCGGTGCCGGAAATCATGGCCGATTCCGAGCGCCTCATACAGGCATTGCTCAATGTCATGCGCAATGCGGCACAAGCGCTGACACAACCGGTGCCCACCCCGGGAGCCAGAATCACCTTGCGCACCCGTGTCATGCGGCGCGTCATCATCGGCGGCAGGCAGGAACGCATGGCGCTGGCGGTATCGGTGATCGACAACGGCCCGGGTGTGCCGGAAAACATCCAGGACAGAGTGTTCCATCCCCTGGTCACCGGCCGTGCCAGCGGTACGGGGCTGGGCCTCAGTCTGGCACAGGACTTTCTCCAGCAGCATGATGGTGTGATCGAGTTCCGTTCAGAACCCGGCAACACTGAATTCAGTCTGGTGCTACCCATGGAGCTAGCGTGATGAAATCGGTTTGGATAGTAGATGATGACCAGGCCATTCGCTGGGTACTGGAAAAAGCATTGGCGCGTGCGGGTATCGTAACGCGCAGTTTTTCCGGCCCGGAACGGGTATTGCAGGCCTTGGAGCAGGAGCAGCCCGATGCGCTGGTATCTGATATCCGCATGCCTGGTGGCGATGGGCTGGAACTGCTGGGCCAGATCAAGGCCAGCTATCCGGCGCTGCCGGTCATTGTCATGACCGCATATGCCGACCTGGAAAGTACGGTTTCCGCCTTTCAGCATGGCGCGTTCGATTATCTCGCCAAGCCTTTCGATGTCAATGACGCGGTCGCGTTGATTCAGCGTGCAACGCAGGACAACAGGCGGGCGCAGCCTGCGCTGGGCGACTCGGCAACCATGCCGGTGGATCAACGCGTCATGATGATGCGTTCGGCCTCCACCGCGATGCAGGAAGTATTCAGGGCGATAGGCCGCCTGGCGCAATCGCGTGCCACAGTATTGATCACGGGTGAATCAGGCACCGGCAAGGAGCTGATTGCACGTGCGCTGCACAGTCACGGTTCGCGTGCCACGGCACCATTCGTGGCATTGAATGCTGCCGCGATCCCTCGCGATCTGTTGGAGGCCGAGCTGTTTGGCCATGAACGCGGTGCGTTTACGGGGGCCAGCCAGTTGCGTCGGGGACGCTTTGAAGAAGCGGACGGCGGAACGCTGTTTCTGGACGAAATCGGCGACATGCCCCTGGAATTGCAAACCCGCTTGTTGCGTGTGCTGGCAGAGGGCAGTTTCTATCGTGTCGGTGGTGCGCAGCCCGTCAAGGTGGATGTGCGCATCATTGCGGCGACCCACCAGCCGCTGGAGCAATTGGTGGCGCAAGGGCGTTTTCGGGAGGATCTGTTTCATCGCCTGAATGTGATTCGCCTGCGCCTGCCGCCCTTGCGCGAACGGCGCGAGGACATCCCGGCGCTGACCGAACACTTTCTGGCTCAAAGCGCACGTACGCTGGGTGTTGCGCCGAAAACCCTGACCGCAGACGCGATGCACGCCTTCTGTCGTTTCGATTTTCCGGGCAATGTGCGACAACTGGAAAATTTCTGCCACTGGCTGACGGTCATGGCGCCAGGGCAGATGGTCGGCCTGGAGGACTTGCCACCCGAAATCAGTGCCGCCAGGGTGCAGCAGGCACAACAGCAAGTGCAGGGCGAGGCGCTGGCCTTGCATGCCAGTCTGCCATCGAGCCCGGCCAGTGATCCGCTGGCAGCAGGCGCCTGGCACGCCAGCCTGAGGCAGGATGTCAAGCAGCGCCTGGCGCGTGGCGAGTTCGACATCATGGCGGTACTGACGCGGCAATTCGAGGAAATCCTGTTGCAGGCAGCACTCGACGCATGCCGGGGACGACGCATCGAAGCGGCGGCGCGCCTGGGCATCGGCCGTAACACGCTGACGCGCAAACTCAAGGACTGGGAAGAGGTGGGGCTGGAATGAATACGCCTCGACCCGGTGGTTCCGCCTGGCATGCGATAGCTTGCGCCATCGCCGAACAAACCGCCGACCGCACAAATGAACAAAGCACCTGCAAAGGTGCTTTGTTCATTCTGGCTGGGCCTGGCCAGAAGCGCGAACGCATCGGGCCTGAAGTGGCATAAACCCGGCCAGGAGGCCGCATCATGGTTAATTGGCCAGCTTGGCTTTTACCATTGCCGACAGTTGCGACATATCAGCGCGCCCGGCCAGTGCGGCCTTCAGCGTACCCATGATCTTGCCCATGGCGGCGGGGCCGTTTGCGCCTTGCGCCAGGGCGTCCTTGATGGCGGCATCGACGGCAGCTTCAATTTCAGCGGCATCAGCCTGTTGCGGCAGGAATTCCTGTAGCACCAGCAATTCTGCTTCTTCGTGCGCGGCGGACTCGGTACGGCCGGCTTGCGCGAACGCAGTGATCGACTCACGGCGCTGTTTCACCTGCTTTTCGACGATGCGCTGAATGGCGGCGTCGTCGAGGTCTTCGCGGGTGTCGATTTCGACCTGCTTGATGGCTGCCTGCAGAAAACGCAGGGTGCCGAGGCGGGCGCTGTCCTTGGCGCGCATGGCCGCCTTGATTTCATCCATGATCCGGGCTTTGAGCAATGCTGACATGATGATAGGTGTCGTGTCTGTGATGGTTCAAGACAGCATCATACTACCGGCGCAGGCAGCGCAGCAGATGCCGGCAAGGCACGCTTTTCGCCAGGCCGCAGGCATGTGCCTTAGATGCAGGGCGAATATGCTTATTGCGCACCATTCTTATTCCCAACCGGCGGCGCGTAAGTTGATAAAATGCCCGCACTTTCATCAATTCGCTGTGTGGCAGCAAAGGTTATTCGTCAACAACATGGCAGCCTTCTACAACGAGCGCGTGCTCAGTGTGCATCACTGGAACGACACCTTGTTTTCATTCCGTACCACTCGTGATCCCGCCCTGCGGTTCCACAATGGCCACTTCGTCATGATCGGCCTGGAGGTTGAGGGCAAGCCGCTGCTGCGCGCCTACAGCATTGCCAGCGCCAACTACGAAGAGCATCTGGAGTTCTTCAGCATCAAGGTGCAGAACGGCCCGCTGACCTCGCGCTTGCAACACCTGCAGCCCGGCGATACCTTGCTCGTCAGCAAGAAACCGGTCGGTACGCTGGTGGCCGATGATCTGCGCCCGAATGGCCGCAATCTTTATCTGTTCGGCACCGGCACCGGGCTGGCGCCGTTCATGAGCATCATCAAAGACCCCGAGGTCTATGAGCGCTTTGAAACGGTCGTGCTGCTGCACGGCGTGCGCTGGGTCAGCGAACTGGCCTATGCGGATTACATCGAAAAGGAACTGCCGGAGAATGAATTCTTCGGAGATGTGGTGCGTGAGAAGCTGATCTATTACCCGACGGTCACGCGTGAACCGTTCCGCAATCAGGGCCGGGTGACGGAAGTGGTGGAAAACGGCAAGCTGTTTGAAACCATCGGCCTGCCGCCCCTGGATCCGGCCGTGGACCGTGCCATGATCTGCGGTAGCCCCTCCATGCTGCAAGATGTCAGCGCCATGCTGGATAGCCGGGGGTTTGTCATTTCTCCGGGAGTGGGCCAGCCCGGCGATTACGTCGTGGAACGTGCCTTCGTCGAGAAATAAGCTCGCCGGCCTGCTTGCGTTCTGGCCCTTGCGCCGGTCTTATATATAATCGTCTGGCTGCCGGCAGTGCTGGCAGCTTCCAATCTGTCAGGCTCCCGGGGGGAGACCTGCAGCTACGCGAGAGAAAAACATGAGCAAGCAAATCATTCATACCGATGCCGCCCCGGCAGCGGTCGGTCCGTATTCCCAGGCAGTTGCCGCCAGCGGCACCCGCACCGTTTTCCTGTCCGGCCAGATCGGTCTTGAGCCGGGTACCGGCGAAATGGTTTCAGAAAACTTCGAAGCCCAGGTTCGCCAGGCTTTTGCCAATATGTCGGCGGTCATCGAGGCATCCGGCGGTACGCTGGATAATATCGTCAAGCTGACCTTGTTCCTGACGGATCTCAGCCGGTTTGCCGCCGCCAACGCCATCATGGCGGAAATCATCCCGCAGCCGTTCCCGGCCCGTTCCACGGTTGGCGTCGCCAGCCTGCCCAAGGGCGCACAATTCGAAGTCGAGGCCATTCTCGTCATCTGAACGGGAGCCGCCACCGTTTCCATGCAGACAGAAGCATCGTCTGGCAAAAAAGGGCGTCAGGGCGCTCGGGGCGGGCGTCCTTCGGCGGCAACGGTTGCCGGGCGCCTGGAGCGCCTGGGCTTGCGTCGTCCTGAGGATTTCGCGCTGCATCTGCCGCTGCGCTATGAAGACGAAACCCAGGTCGTTTCCATTGCCCAGGCCCGTCCTGGTGCGGTGGCGCAGGTATCAGGCACGATCACGCGCAATGAAGTGCTGCTGCGCCCGCGGCGGCAACTGAGCGTGACCTTGACGGACGACAGCGGCAGCATGACGCTGCGCTGGCTGAATTTCTACCCCAATCAGCGCAAACAGGTCGAGGAAGGGGCAGAGGTCCGCGCGATCGGTGAGGTGCGCGGAAATCTGTTCGGCAAGGAAATCATTCATCCGCGTATCGTCGCCGCTGGACGCGAACTGCCGCAGACCCTGACACCGGTGTATCCCACCACGGAAGGCTTGTCGCAGCTGGTGCTGCGCAAGGCCATTGCCGAGGCCTTGCCGCGTGCTCATCTGGCAGACATCCTGCCGGCCAGCTTGCGCGCATCGCTGGATTTGATGGATCTGCATGAGGCGGTCATGTTTTTGCATGCGCCGACCCCAGGCACGCCTGTGCAATCCCTGGAGTTCCGCACCCATCCGGCATGGCGGCGGGTGATGTTCGATGAAATGCTGGCGCACCAGCTTTCAATGGCTGCCGCCCGGGCGGCGCGCCTGTCCAAGCGGGCCCGGCCCCTGGCGCTGCGGCGCGAAGCGGATTCCCTGACCCGCCGTTTGCTGGCGCGCCTGCCATTTGCCTTGACCGCCGCCCAGCAACGCGTCGTGGCTGAAATTTCCGCCGACCTGGGGCGCACGCACCCCATGCATCGCTTATTGCAAGGCGATGTGGGCAGCGGCAAGACGGTTGTCGCTGCGCTGGCAGCAACACAAGCCATAGATGCGGGTGCGCAGGTGGCCTTGATGGCCCCGACAGAATTGCTGGCCGAACAGCATTTCCGCAAGCTGGTGGACTGGCTGGAACCATTGGGCGTGCCGGTAGCATGGCTGAGTGGCAGCCAGAAAGCCAAGGCACGCCGCGAGGCCTTGCAGGCCATTGCGGCTGGCCAGGCGCCGCTGGTGGTGGGCACCCAGGCACTGGTGCAGGATCATGTCGATTTCGATTGCCTGGGCCTGGTGATCGTGGATGAGCAGCATCGCTTCGGTGTGGGGCAGCGCTTGGCGCTGAGCCGCAAAGGCGAAGACGATGCCGCGGTGGAAGTGCCGCATCTGCTCAATATGAGCGCCACGCCCATCCCGCGCACCCTGGCCATGACGCATTTTGCCGATCTGGATGTATCGGTGATTGACGAGTTGCCGCCCGGCCGGACGCCCGTGCGTACCAAGCTTGTGGAAGAAGGGCGGCGCGAAGAGGTCATTGCGCTGGTCGCCCAGGCGGTACGCGAAGGGCGCCAGGCGTATTGGGTCTGTCCGCTCGTGGAGGAAAGCGAAGCCTTGGCGCTGCAGACGGCAGTCGATACCCATGCCGTCCTGAGCGCCGCCTTGCCCGATCTGACCCTGGGGCTTGTGCATGGGCGCTTGAGCGCAGCGGAAAAAGCCGTGGTGATGGATGGGTTTCGCAAGGGTGACATCGACCTGCTGGTGGCAACGACCGTCATCGAGGTCGGCGTGGATGTGCCGAATGCCTCGTTGATGGTGATTGAGCATGCCGAGCGCTTTGGCCTGGCACAGTTGCATCAGCTGCGCGGGCGGGTGGGGCGCGGCGCGGCGCAGTCAGTCTGCGTTTTACTGTACCAAGGCCCGCTTTCGGCCCATGCCCGGGATCGCCTGAAAGCCATGTACGAGACGAACGACGGCTTTGAGATTGCCCGGCGCGACCTGGAGCAACGCGGTCCGGGCGAATTCCTCGGCACGCGCCAATCCGGCATGGCAATGCTGCGCTATGGCGATACCGAACAATTCCCGGAACTGGCCGAGCAGGCCAGGGATGCGGCGCGGCTGTTGTTGCGGGACGCGCCGGAAGTGGCCCATGCTCACCTGGATCGCTGGATGTCAGGAAGGGAAGATTTTCTGAGGACATAGCATTTGGGGTGGTAGCGGCAGAGGCTTTACGGTGTTTTGTACCAGTCTTGGCGCCTGATCCCGCCAGATGCCATATCATGTGGGTAGGGAACGGCGATAGAGATGATCGCAGCGTCGTTTCATCAGCGATCAAGAATGAGATAGCGGAATTTTCAATGACTTTGACCGAGTTGAAGTACATCGTCGCAGTTGCCAGAGAGCGTCATTTCGGGCGCGCTGCCGAGGCGTGCTTCGTAAGCCAGCCCACGCTTTCCGTGGCCATACGCAAGCTGGAGGATGAGCTGGGCGTGGCAATTTTCGAGCGTGGCAGTTCGGAAGTCGGCGTCACGGCGCTGGGCGAACGCATTGTCGCCCAGGCGCAGAAAGTGCTGGAAGAAAGCGCCTACCTGAAGGAAATTGCCCAGCAAGGTCATGACCCGCTTTCCGGGCCATTGCGTGTCGGCGTCATACATACGATAGGACCGTACCTGCTGCCTTATCTGGTGCCGCGCCATATTTCCAGCATCCCGCAGATGCCCTTGCTGCTGCAGGAGAACTTTACCGTCCGTCTGGTCGAGTTGCTGCGCCAGGGGGAAATCGACTGCGCCATCATGGCATTGCCGCTGCCCGAGGCAGGCTTGATGACGCGGCCGCTGTACGACGAGCCGTTTGTCGTGGCCGTGCCGGTCAGCCATCCCTGGGCCAACCGTGATTCGATTGATGCCAATGATCTGAAACAGGAAACCATGCTGCTGTTGGGGCATGGCCATTGTTTCCGTGATCAGGTGCTGGGTGTCTGTCCGGAAATGTCGCGCTTCTCGGCTGCGGCAGATGGCATCCAGCGTTCCTTCGAGGGATCGTCGCTGGAAACCATTCGTCATATGGTTGCTTCCGGCATAGGCATCACGGTGCTGCCCATTACTTCTGTACCCAAGGATACGTCCAGTACGCCTTTGCTGCGCTACATCCCATTTCGTTCGCCGGTGCCGGATCGTCGTGTCGTGCTGGCCTGGCGCCGTAGCTTCCCGCGTCAGGCCGCCGTCGATGCGCTGGCGCATACCGTTTACGAGTGCGGCATGCCCAACGTGAAAATGCTGGAAGAAAGCGAGATCGAGCAAGTCTGATCAGGTGGTCGCAAGCTTTGCCGGAAAGCCCGGCTTGCTTGGCATCAAGCCGGCGAGTCGGGCTTTCTGCTATGCTGTTTCTGTCATCAGGGCGCGTAGCGGGCGAGCTGCCGGCCACGCGCGAAACGGCGGAAACGCCATCTGAACCAGGAGAAACGCATGTCCAGTTCCAAAAAAATTGCAGCCCCCGGTATTGATATCGGCATCTCTGAGAAAAACCGTCTGGCCGTCGCCCAGGAACTATCCAAGGTGCTGGCGGATGCCCACGCGCTGTATCTGATGACGCACAATTTTCACTGGAACGTGACCGGGCCGTTGTTCAATACGCTGCACACGATGTTCATGGATCAGTACACTGAACAGTGGAATGCGCTGGATGACATTGCCGAGCGTATCCGTGCACTGGGCGTTTATGCGCCGGGCACCACCCGCGAGTTCGCCAAGCTGGCTTCCATCGCCGAACCGGATGATGTGCCGGAAGCGCTGGAAATGGTGCGCTTGCTGGTGAAGGGCAATGAGTCGGTAGCCAAGACGGCTCGCAAGGCTTTCAGCATTGCCGACGAAGCCAACGACCAGCCCACGGCTGACCTGCTGACGCAGCGCCTGGATATTCATGAGAAAAATGCATGGATGCTGCGTAGCCTGCTGCAATAAACAAAGCCTGAGCCTGGCGCCGCCGGGCGAGTGAGTGTGCATGCCCCAGCCCTGATGAATTCACGGGCTGGGGCATTTTTTTCAGCAGCGGGGATGTGGGGCGGCGGGGCGCAGCCGCCCGCGTCATGGCTTGCCGGGGCTGCGGGCACGCAGCAGGACGTCCTTGCGTTCCATGATGATTTTGGCGGCGAGCGTGACCAGGGCGATGGTGGTCAGCAGCGCAGCGGCAGTAAATGCGGCGACGGCTTTGTTGTCATCATTGAGCTGCTGGATCAGCAGGGGCAAGGTCAGGGTCTTGCCGCGGATCACCCCCGACACCACGGAGACCGCGCCAAACTCACCGACGGCCCGCGCATTGGTGATGGCCACGCCATAGAGCAGGCCCCATTTTATTTTGGGCAAGGTGATACGGCGGAAGATCTGCCAGCCACTGGCGCCCAGCGTGAGTGCTGCGTGTTCTTCGTCATTGCCCTGTGCCTGCATCAAGGGAATCAGGATGCGCGCCACGAAAGGAGCTGTGACGAACATGGTCGCCATCACCATGCCTGGCCAGGCAAAAATCAGCTGGATGTCATGTTCGTACAGCCATTCCCCGAACAGCCCTTCAAGGCCATAGACCAGCAAGTAGCAGAGCCCGGCCACGACGGGTGAAATCGCATAGGGAATGTCCGTCAATGTGATGAGGAACTGGCGCCCGCGAAAGCGGTACTGCGTGACGCACCAGGCGAGCATGATGCCGAAAATCAGGTTGACCGGTACGGTAATGACGGCGATCAGCAGCGTCAGCTTGATGGCATGGACAGTGTCGGGAGCCAGCACGTTGCTGACAAAGGTTGTCCAGCCCAGCGACAATGCCTGCGTGAAGATCAGTACCAACGGCATCACCAGCAGCAGCACGGCGCCGACAACGCCCAGCGTGATCAGGGTCCAGGCTTTCCAGCCTTGTTGATTGCGCACCATGGCTTAAACCTCCGTCCGATACCAGGGCAGCAGCCACTTCTGGGCCATGCGCAGGCCAAACAGCAGCAGCAGGGAAGCAAACAGCACGACGGTGGCAATGGCCGCCGCCGCCGGGTAATTGTTCTCGGCTTGCCGCATGAAAATCATCAAAGAAGTGATTTCAGTACGGAATGGCAGGTTGCCGGCGATCATTACCACCGCGCCGAATTCTCCCAGGCTGCGAATGAATGCCTGTGAAGCGCCTGTCATGATGGCGGGCAGCAGTGCGGGCAGAATGACGCGCCGCAGGATCTGCCCATCGCGCGCGCCCAGCGTTCTCGCCGCTTCTTCATATTCCGGGCCGACGTCCGCCAGAACGGGCTGGACCGAACGCACCACAAACGGCAGGCTGGTGAACACCATGGCAATGACCAGCCCGGGAAAGGCATAGGCGACCTTGATGCCCCATGCGGAAAAATACTGGCCCAGCCAGCCCGGGGGGGAGAGCAGCAGCGCCAGCGTCAGACCGGCAACAGCGGTAGGCAAGGCGAAGGGCAGGTCCACCAGTGCATCAAGCAGCCGTTTGCCGGGGAATTCGTAGCGCACGATGATCCAGCTCAGCAGGAGGCCGAACAGGGTCGCGAAAACCGTGGACAGAAATGCGCCGTACAAGGTCACCCTGTAACTGGCAACCACGCGCGGATCGCTGATGGCGCGCCAATATTCGGCCCAGCTCATGCCCGAGGCATAAATCAGCAAGCCGGCGATCGGCAGCAGGATGATGAGGGACAGGTATAGAACGCTGATGCCGAAGCTCAGGCCGAAGCCGGGCAGCGAAGGAGGGCGATTGAAGAATTTTGGCAGCATGTAAGGCGCAAAGGCGCCGCATCATGCGGCGCCTTGTCAGTATCGACTTTCAGACGGTGCGGAGATCAGCGTTTGCTGGCGGCCTGGGCCAGCAATTCGTCGAGCACGCCGCCGGAGGCAAAGTGCTTGCTTTGGATGTTGTCCCAATCACCCAGCACTTCCTGCGGGTTCAACAGGCGAACCTCGGGGAAACGTTCGGCGTTAGCCTTGACCACTTCCGGGTCATGCACGCGGTAATTGTAGTCGGCCAGCAGCGCCTGAATCTCCGGGGTGTATTGGAATTGCAAGAATTCCTGTGCCACTTCTTCCGTTTTCTCGCGCTTGGCGACACGGTCCACGACGGCTACCGGGAACTCGGCCAATACGCTGACCGGCGGCACCACGATTTCGTAACCTTTTGCCTTGAACTCTTCGGACTTGGCGATATTGTTCACTTCGGATTCGAAGGTCAGCAGCACATCCCCTTGTTCGTTTGCAAATGCCGTGGTGGCGCCGCGTCCGCCGGTGGGGAAGGTTTCGACATTGCCCAGCAGCTTGGAAACGAAATCGCGCGTCTTGGCTTCGTCGCCGCCGAATTTTTCATTGGCGTAGAGCCAGGCGCCAAGGTAGGTGTAGCGGGCATTGCCTGAGGTTTTCGGGTTGGGGAATACCAGCTTGACGTCTTCGCGTACCAGGTCATCCCAATTCTTGATGTTTTTGGGGTTGTCCTTGCGCACCAGGAAGGCAATCGTGCTGTAGTAAGGGGAACTGTTGTTGGCGAATTTCTGTTGCCAATCCTTGGCCACAAAGCCACGGTTGGCCAGCAGGTTGATGTCAGTGACCTGATTGAAGCTGACGGCGCTGATGGGCAGGCCTTGCAAAATGGCGTTGGCCTGAGCGGTAGTGCCGCCGAACGAAGGTTCGATGTTCAAGTCTTCGCCCTTGGTTTCTTTCCAGTGAGCGACGAACAGCGGATTGATCGCGCCAAACAGTTCCCGGGAAATATCGTAGGAGGCCGTACCGAGTTTGGTTTGTGCGCCGGCGGCGGCAGTGGCGCCGAGCAGGGCGATGGCGAGGCTGCGGGTCAGGAGTCGTTTCAGCATGTGGTGGGTCCAGTCTAGAGGCGGATACGGCAGATGAAAGTAGGGAAGACAAGCAGCCTGCGGCGGCAGGGCTGCCGGCGGCTTAGGTGTGTACCGTACGATCCGGTACGGGCGGAATTCTCGGGGCCGGAGGCACCAGGCGCCAGCTGGCGCGGCGGCGCAAGGCCGTCAGTATCTTCAAGCCCTGGGGCCAGCTGCCGAAACCGGAAGCGCTATTGATATGGCCGGCTTCCGGGAGAATATTCAAGCGGCTGCCCCAGGCGTCGGCGAACAGGCGGGCACGATCCAGGGTGCAGTAGGGGTCGTTGTCACTGGCAACGACGACGCTCTGGAAGGGCAATGGATTCAGCGGGATCGGGCCGAACTGGCGCAAGGATTCATGCGCACCGGGCCGTTCGATGTCGGCGGGCGCAACCAGCAGGGCACCCGCCACACGGCGTTGCAGGCTGGCAGGCAAATGAGCCACTGTGATGCAGCCCAGGCTGTGCGCAACCAGCAGCGCAGGCGTGGGCGAATCACTGATGGCTCGCGCCAGTGTTTCCACCCAGGCCGCCGGCGAAAGCGTGTCCCAGTCTGCCTGCTGCAAACGCACGACATTGGAAAGTCGGCTTTCCCAGAGGCTTTGCCAGTGGCCGGCGTCAGAGTTGCGCCAGCCGGGGATGATGATGGTCTGAAGTCGCATGCCGATCATGATGCAGGCCGGGGAACGCAACTCAAACGAATAATTCGCCCTTTGTATATGCTTCAAAGATATATATGGAAGAGGCTACTGCCAGGGTTTCGCGGCTGGCCACAAGTTAGCCGAGGTGCGCGGCTTTCCTGGTTCCGAGGGTAGGCGAGCCCGGCGTTTATCCACATTGCTTTACATGAAATCGACAGTCTTAGGGTTAGGCCGGGCGTCCGCGTGGCCGTGGCATCGTGTATGCTCAAACCATGAGGCGGGACGCCCCGCGGCGCGTTCTCGCGCAAAAGGTGGCCTGCTCCTTCCATCGCATCCCTATTGCATCACTAGAGGAACCGTTACATGAAAGCTGTATTCAAACTGGCACCGATTGCGTTCTCCTTGTTTGGTTTGGCGGCTGCCGCGAATGCGGATACGCTGAAAATTGCCGTTGTCGGCCCTGTAACGGGTGCGGTGACGCAGTATGGCGATATGGTGCGCGAAGGCGTGTTCACGGCGGTCGAGCAATACAATGCCAAGGGTGGCGTAAACGGCAAGCAGGTCGAACTGCAAGTGATCGACGACGCCTGCGAACCCAAGCAAGGCCCGGTCGCGGCCAATAACGTGGTGAATGCCGGTATCGGTTTCGTCGTGGGCCACGTCTGCTCCGGCGCCACCATTGCCGCCGCCGATATCTATGACAGCGAAGGCGTGGTCATGATCTCGCCCTCGGCCACGGCGCCCGCGCTGACCGACGGCAAGGACTATGAATTCATTTTCCGCACGATCGGTCGTGACGACCAGCAAGGCCCGGCTGCGGGCAAGTTTATTGTCGAAACGCTCAAGCCCTCGAAGGTTGCGGTGTTGCATGACAAGCAATCGTATGGCCAGGGCATTGCTACTGCGGTACGCGATACCGTCAAGGCCGGTGGCATTGATGTGGCCGTCTTCGAAGGGATCAATGCTGGCGACACCGATTATTCCGCCGTCATTACCAAGCTGAAGTCGGCGGGTGTTGATTTCGTGTATTTCGGCGGCTATCACCCCGAACTCGGCCTGTTGCTGCGCCAGGCGGCGGAGCAAGGCCTGAAGGCACGCTTCATGGGCCCTGAGGGCGCGGGCAACCCGGATATCAACGCCATTGCCGGCCCAGCGGTCGAAGGCATGTTGCTGACCTTGCCGGCCGACTTCAGCTCGGATCCGGCCAATGCGGAAGTGGTGCGTCTCTTCAAGGAAAAGGGTCGCAATCCCAGCGGCGCTTTCCAGCTGCAGGCCTATGCCGCCACGCAGGCGTTGTTTGATGCGATCAACGCAACGAAGAGCGAAGACCCCGAGGTCATCGCCAAGTACCTGCACGCCAACAGCTTCAAGACACCGATCGGCGACATTTCCTGGAACAAGCAAGGCGACCTGAACGACTTCAAGTTCTCCGTTTATTCCTGGCACTCCGACGGCAGCCAGAAGCTGGTGCAGTAAGCCTGGCATCCCTCCGCCAAGGGGGGACGCAAACCAGCAAACCCCTCGACCGCCATGCGAAGGCGGTCGAGGGGTTTTTCATGGGGATGCGCTAACTTCTGCTGACGCCCCGAGTGTCTGGGCACAGGCCCGGCGACTTGGCGCTCAGGGTGCCGGGCGTGTCAGAGCGCCAACCGTCGCCGCGCCTGGTCATATTCGCGTTGCAGCTGGGCGATGTAGTCGGCGGCGGTTTGCACGCGTTGCACGGCGCCTATGCCCTGGCCGCAACCCCAGATGTCCTTCCAGGCCTTGGCGGCCCGGTCTGCGCCGAAATTCATGTGCGTCGGGTCACTGACGGGCAGGTGGTCGGGGTCCAGGCCTGACGCAATGATCGACGGTTTCAGGTAGTTGCCATGAATGCCGGTGAAGTAGTTGGTATAGATGATGTCGTCGGAGCTGCCTGCGACGATGGCTTGCTTGTACGCGTCGGCAGCCCGGGCTTCCTCGGTGGCGATGAAAGCCGAACCGATATAGGCAAAGTCTGCGCCGATAGCCTGGGCCGCCAGAATGCCATTACCGGTGGAGATGGCGCCAGATAGCGCCAGCGGCCCGTCGAACCAGGCACGGATTTCTTCGATCAATGCAAACGGATGCTTGGTGCCGGCATGTCCGCCCGCGCCACTGGCCACGGCAATCAGGCCATCGGCACCCTTGGCGATGGCCTTGCGGGCAAAGGTGTTGTTGATCACATCATGCAGGACGATCCCGCCATAGCCATGGGCGGCCTGATTGATCTCCGGCTGGGCTCCCAGGGAGGTGATGATGATGGGCACCTTGTACTTGACGCACAAAGCCATGTCGTGTTCCAGCCGCTCATTGCTACGATGGACGATCTGATTGATGGCGAACGGAGCCGCCGGTTGATCTGGATGGGCCCGGTTATGGGCGTCCAGGCTTTCAGTGATTTCTGCCAGCCAATCTTCCAGCTGCGCAGCTGGCCGTGCATTGAGCGCAGGCATGGATCCGACGATGCCGGCCTTGCACTGTGCAATGACCAGCCTGGGCGTGCTGACGATGAACATCGGTGATGCAATGACGGGCAGGCTCAGCCGGCTGAGCACAGGGGGCAGCTGTGACATCTATCTCTCTCCTTGTCATGGGCGCGGACACAGCATCAGGGATGGGCTGGCCTGCCTTTGCTTCTGTGCGGGATTGTGGCCGATTATGCAGCGCTGAACGACCCGTGCGCGGATCCGGGCGTGGATGCCGTCGCGTCAATCCGCATCGTAACGTTCCGTCGGACATGTCGCGTCAGGCTCAGCATTGAATCGGCGCTGAACGATCATCGGGCAGCCGTTACAATGTGCGCTTCACTGGCGCTGACCGCAATGAAATCGTTCGAAAAATGCGGGCCGTGCCGTGCCGGAGGGGGATTTATTCGATGACCATGGAAGCCTTGAAGCCTGATTTTTTCCAGCGGCTGGGCCTGTATGCCCGGCTGACGCGGCTGGACAAGCCTATCGGTTCGCTATTGCTGTTATGGCCCACCTTGTGGGCGCTCTGGGCCGCCAGCGGAGGCCGGCCGTCTTGGTACATCCTGATCGTTTTCGTTATCGGCACGGTATTGATGCGCTCTGCTGGTTGTGCCGTCAATGATTACTTCGACCGTGATTTCGATCGGCATGTTGACCGTACGCAGGAGCGGGTGCTGACCACAGGCAAAATCAGCGGCAAAGAGGCACTGCTGGTTGCCGCCGCGCTGGCGCTGGTGTCGTTGATCCTGATTTTGCCGCTCAATGCCTTGACGCTGTGGTTGTCCTTGCCCGCGGTGTTTCTGGCAGTGACCTATCCGCTGATGAAGCGTTTTTTTGCCATCCCACAGGCGTATCTGGGGATTGCCTTCGGCTTTGGCATTCCCATGGGCTACGCTGCGGTGCAGAATGCGCTGCCGCTGGAAGCCTGGATCATGCTGGCTGCCAATGTTTGCTGGGCGATTGCCTACGATACGGAATATGCGATGGTGGATCGCGAGGACGATATCAAGCTCGGACTCAAGACCTCGGCCGTGACCTTCGGCTCCTGGGATGTGACGATGGTGGCGTTCTTTTATGCGGCGACACTGTCATTGCTGGGGATTTTCGGCGGCATGAAGGGCTATCAGAGCTGGTTCTGGGCGGGTCTGGCCGTCGCGGCCATGATTGCGTTGCGCCATCTGGTCTGGATACGCGGGCGCGATCGTGCAGCCTGCTTCCGCGCGTTTCTCAATAACACCTGGTTCGGCTTTGCGGTCTTTGCCGGGATTTTCCTGGAAACCATGCTGGGATAACACTAGCACCTGCCGGGGGCAGGAAGAGGGGGAGTGTTTCATGTCTAGCGATTTGCGAATTGCCTTTATCGGCGGCGGCAATATGGCCGCTGCGCTGGGTGCCGGGCTGGCGGGCAAGCTGTGTCCCGCTGATCATATCCATGTCGTTGATATCAACGAAGACATCCGCGCGCGCTGGCAAGGCCTGGGCAGCACGGCGGCAGCCAGTGCTGACGAAACCTTGCGGTCATGCAATGTCTGGATCTATGCCGTCAAGCCGCAGGTCATGGCGCAGGTGGTCGAGGCCACGCGTCCATGGCTGGCGCCCGGCACGCTGGTGATCAGCATTGCGGCCGGGATTACATTGGCGCGTTTCGAGCAATGGCTGGCCGGCGCGCAGGCCTTGCGGCTCGTGCGTTGCATGCCCAACACGCCGGCCCTGGTCGGTGCCGGGGCCTCCGGGCTGTATGCCAGCGCAGCGGTACCGCAGGCGCAGCGGGATTTGGCGACATCCATCCTGGCTGCCGTGGGAACTGTGACCTGGGTCGAGCAGGAAGCACAGCTGGATGCCGTGACGGCTTTGTCCGGTAGCGGACCGGCCTATATTTTCCTGCTGATCGAAGCCTTGACCGCTGGGGGTGAGCGGCTGGGACTGGTACAAGCGGATGCCCAGGCGCTGGCCATTCAGACGGTGCTGGGTGCTGCGCAACTGGCTGCTGCATCCAGTGAAACGCCTGCCGTGCTGCGCCAGCGCGTTACTTCTCCTGGCGGTACGACTGCGGCCGCCCTACAGGTTTTCGAGCAGCGCGAATGGCCCGCGATCGTGGCCGACGCCATGGCCGCTGCGGCGCGTCGTGCCGAAGAACTCAGCCAGGGTTCTTAGGGAACGTTTGTTTAAGGGTTTCTACTAAACCTGCTATTCATTGGCCTGTTGAAAGACGGCAATGGCAGTAGGGGAATGTAGAATTGCCGTTTTGGCATCGCAGCTTGCGTTGCTTCCAATCGTTTCCATCCGCACGCAAACCCTTGCATGCACTTGTGCCGGGGTTTGCGCAGGCTGAGTTTTTTCCTATGTCCGACCTTCTCCCACAAATTGTCCAGCAGCTGTTCAACGGCTTATCGCTGGGCGCGATCTATGCGCTGATCGCCATTGGCTACACCATGGTGTATGGCATCATCGGCATGATCAACTTCGCCCACGGCGAAATCTACATGATCGGCGCCTATGTCGGTCTGGTCACCTTGACGGCCATCGGTACACAGACAGGCATGCCGCTGTATCTGGTGATTGCCATCATGCTGATTGTTTCGGTTGCGGTAACAGGCGCCTATGGCTTCGCCGTCGAGCGCATTGCTTACCGGCCGGTGCGTGGCGGGCCCAGGCTGGTTGCCCTGATTTCCGCGATCGGTATGTCCATTTTCCTGCAGAACTGGGTCGCCTTGGGCCAGGGCTCCCGCGATATGGCCGTGCCTGCGCTGATTTCCGGCGGGCTGCAGTTCCATCTGTCCGGCTTTGACGTCATGTTGCCGTACTCGCGCATCCTGATCATTGTGGTCACTGTCGTGATGATGGTCGGGTTAACGCTGTTCATCAAGCATTCCCGGATGGGCCGAGCCTCGCGTGCCTGCTCGCAGGATATGCGCATGGCCAATCTGCTGGGGATAGACACCAATCGGGTGATTTCCTTCACCTTTGTGCTGGGCGCCATGTTGGCCGCCGTAGGCGGGGTGCTGATCGCCATTACCATCGGCAAGCTCAACCCTTATATTGGTTTTATCGCTGGCATCAAGGCGTTTACCGCTGCCGTGCTGGGTGGCATCGGCAGCATACCTGGCGCCATGCTGGGCGGCGTCATCCTGGGGCTGGCGGAAACCTTTGCTGCAGCATTCCTGTCCTCGCAATACAAGGACATTGTCGCTTTCGGACTGTTGGTATTGGTGTTGCTGTTCCGTCCTACCGGACTGCTGGGTAAACCGGAAGTGGAAAAAGTCTGATGGCAAACTCCTTCAAGAACGCAATCATTGCGGCGTTGATGACGGCGGTCATCATTACGCCGGTGTTCGGCCTGCAGCTGGTGCGCCAGGGGGCCGGGATGACGTTGAACCCGGAATGGGATCTGGTGGTACTGGGCTGCGGCATCGTTTTCGTTTTTCATTTATTCAAGCCCTTGCTGGCGCGTCTGTTTGGCGGCGTCAAGACGCCCAGCATGCCTGTCTTGCCGGCTAGCGGCCAGCGCTGGCTGGGCATTCTGCTGATATTGCTGGCCTTTATCTGGCCGTTCTTCGGCAATCGCAGCCAGGTGGATATCGGTACCGTCGTGATGATCTACATCATGCTGGGCCTGGGGCTGAATATTGTGGTGGGCTTTGCCGGCCTGCTGGATCTGGGCTTTGTCGGCTTCTATGCGGTGGGCGCCTATACCTACGCCTTGCTGTATCACTTCTATGGCTGGGGGTTCTGGGAGGCTTTGCCGCTTGCCGGAGTGATGGCCGCCCTGTTCGGCTTTGTGCTCGGTTTCCCCGTGTTGCGGCTGCGCGGTGACTATCTGGCGATCGTAACGCTAGGGTTTGGTGAAATCATCCGTTTGCTGCTGGTCAACATGACCACGCTGACCGGCGGCCCTGACGGTATCTCCGGTATTCCCAAGCCCACCGTGTTCGGCTATGAAATGACGCGCAGGGTGAAAGGCGAAGGAGAAAGCTTCCATCAGATGATGGGTTGGGATTTCGATTCCCAGCACATGATGATCTATCTGTATCTGATGGCGCTGGTGCTGGCGCTGATCACCCTGTATGTCTCCAACCGCTTGGTGCGCATGCCTGTCGGGCGTGCGTGGGAAGCGTTGCGCGAGGATGAAATCGCCTGCCGCTCACTGGGTTTGAATCCGACCCGCATCAAGCTGTCCGCATTTACGCTGGGCGCGGCCTTCGCCGGCTTTGGCGGTGCGTTCTATGCGGCGCGTCAGGGCATGGTCAATCCGGAGTCCTTTACCTTCATCGAGTCCGCATTGATTCTGGCGGTGGTGGTATTGGGGGGGATGGGCTCGCAGATCGGCGTCATCCTGGCGGCCATTATCCTGACGATCCTGCCGGAAGTGGCACGGGAGTTTGCCGAGTACCGCATGTTGCTGTTCGGTCTGGTCATGGTGTTGATGATGATATGGCGTCCGCAAGGTTTGCTGCCGGTGCAACGTCCGCATGTGGAGTTGCAGAAATGAGCGCGCCTCTGTTGAGTGTCCAAGACCTGAGCATGCGCTTTGGCGGGTTGCTGGCGGTGGATGGCGTTGCCTTCGATGTCCAGCCGGAAGAAGTGTTCGCCATCATCGGCCCCAACGGCGCCGGCAAGACGACGGTGTTCAACTGCGTTGGCGGTTTTTACCGGCCTTCCAGCGGTAGCGTGCAGATGCAGGGACAGGAAATTGCAGGCCTGCCCAGTCATAAGGTGGCGCGGTATGGCCTGGTGCGTACCTTTCAGAACGTGCGCTTGTTCAAGCAGCTGACGGTGCTGGAAAACCTGCTGGTGGCTCAGCATACCCAGGTCGAAAACGGCTTGCTGCGCGGGCTGCTCAAGCTGCCGTCCTATCGGCGTGCGGAACAGAAAGCGCAGGAGCGCGCAGTGTATTGGCTCGAATTCATGGGCTTGCTGCAGTACGCCAACCGCGAGGCAGGCAACCTGGCTTACGGGCACCAGCGCCGCCTGGAAATCGCACGCTGCATGATTACCAAGCCACGCTTGCTGATGCTGGATGAGCCTGCGGCTGGCCTGAATCCGCAGGAAAAGGTCGAGCTGCAGGGGCTGGTGAATCGGCTGCGCCGGGAATTCAATGTTTCAGTGCTGCTGATCGAACACGATATGAAGCTGGTGATGGGCGTTTCTGACCGCATCCTGGTCATGGAGCATGGCAAACCCATTATTACCGGCCTGCCTGACGAAGTTCGCAACGATCCGCGCGTCATCAAGGCATACCTGGGTGAGGAATGATGTTAAAGCTTGAGAATATCCATACCCACTATGGCGCCATCCAGGCCTTGGACGATGTCAGCGTGGAAGTTGCGCAGGGCGAGATCGTGACGCTGATCGGCAGCAATGGCGCGGGCAAAACGACGCTGCTGATGACGATTTGCGGCACGCCCCGAGCGACATCCGGCAGGGTGCTTTTCGAAGGCCGGGATATCAGCAAAGAGCCAACGCACCGCATTATGCGTGGCGGTATTGCCATTTCGCCGGAAGGACGGCGAGTCTTTCCCGATCTGAGCGTGCTCGACAACCTCAAGATGGGCGGTTTTTTTGCCAATCGGGACGAAATGCATGAAGGGATAGAGCATGCCTTCTCTCTGTTTCCCCGCTTGAAGGAACGCGCCGGCCAGCGTGCCGGTACGATGTCCGGCGGCGAGCAGCAGATGCTGGCCATCGGCCGCGCGCTGATGTCCCGGCCCAGATTGCTGTTGCTCGACGAGCCGACATTGGGTCTGGCGCCATTGATCATCGCCCAAATCTTCGACATCATTCGTACCATCCGGGAAGAGGGGATTACCGTATTCCTGGTCGAACAGAACGCCAACAAGGCGCTGCAGGTCGCGGATCGCGGATATGTGCTGGAAAACGGGCGCATCGTGCTGGCTGACAGCGGCGCCAACTTGCTGGCCAACGACGAGGTTCGCAAAGCTTATCTCGGCGCCTGACATCGGGGGGGCTTGCCCTTGCCGGCGGCAGGGTTTCAATCCTTCAGGGGCCCGAGAGTCATTACGATGGCTGTTTCAAACATCTGCCGGTTCCGGCTGGCAGATGGCAATCCATGACGGCTAATGGCCCGAGTAGCAGATAGGGAGCACGATATACCCATGAGTGTATCGACCGACAAACCAGAGATCCGGCAATCGCCCTGCCAGGAAGAGAGCGGTTGGGAATTGCAAGAGATCGTTGCCAGCCTGCGCGATGCGCGCCGGGATTGGCGCAGCCGCAGCGGGCGCTTGCGCGAAGTGGGCGGCGCGCGCGAGTTTCCCTCCGTGGAAGAGATTCGCGGCATCGTCAATATGCTGTGCGGCGCCTTGTTTCCCATGCGCCTGGGACCCCTGGACCTGCACGAGGATAACGAGGACGCCTATGTTCAGCTGACATTGGCCAATGCGATGCGGCAGCTGGAACGTCAGGTGCTGCTGGAGCTGAGTTATCTGGCGCGTCAGCGCCATGCGCCGTGCGAAGAACTGGCGCATCAGGCGCATCATGTCGCCCGTAAGTTTGCGGCCAGCCTGCCTGAGGTACGCCGCATGATAGATACCGATGTCATTGCCGCATTCCAGGGCGACCCGGCGGCGCGCAGCGTGGATGAAGTCCTGCTGAGCTACCCAGGCGTCAAGGCCATCATTCATCATCGGCTCGCGCATGTGCTGTATAGCCTGGATGCGCCGCTGGTGGCCCGGATCATCGCTGAAATCGCCCATGCGGATACCGGTATAGACATTCATCCGGGTGCCCGGATTGGCGGCAGCTTTTTCATTGACCACGGCACAGGCGTGGTGATCGGTGAAACCACCATCATCGGCGAACGGGTGCGTCTGTACCAGGCCGTCACGCTGGGCGCGAAACGTTTTCCGGCCACGCCGGACGGCGCGCTCAAGAAAGGCCTGCCACGCCATCCGATTCTGGAAGATGATGTCGTGGTCTATGCCGGGGCGACCGTATTGGGCCGGATTACCGTTGGCCGGGCCTCGATTATCGGCGGCAACGTCTGGCTGACGAATAGCGTGCCGCCTGGCAGCAATATCACGCAGGCCAGTGCCATCAATGCAGATTCAGACGGCACACGCAAAGAATGAGTACGCCGGAAACGCCCTGTACACGGGCCGCAGCCCATGTTGCGGCCTGAGCCTGTCCCGGGATGTTTTCCGGCATCCTGCGGCGGTGCGCACATAGAATGCCGCCGCCACTGATTACTTGGGTAGAATGCTGCCATGCCATATTCAGGGCATGGTTCGGAAGCGCGGATGGGGCAGGCTGCCCAAAGTCCTGCACGACTGGCTTCCGGCCCCATCCCAGCTGTGTTTGTTTCAGGAAATCCTATGACCAATACTGATTTTTCCTCTCGCGCCCAGGCGTTGCGCGCCCGTTACGACGAACTCAAGCAGGCGCGGCCGCAACTGCGCGCGCGTGATATGGCGACGGAACTGGGCGTTACTGAAGTCGAGCTGGTCGCCGCTGGCGCTGGTGGTGTCGAGAGCACCATGCTGTCTTACGAACGTCCGCAAGATGTTTTCCGCGAATTGGGCAGCCTGGGCCGCGTCATGGCCTTGACGCGCAATGACTGGTGCGTGCACGAGCGCAAAGGCAGCTATCTGGATGTGAAGGCGGAAGGCCCCGTTGGCCTGGTGCTGGGCCCGGATATCGACTTGCGCGTCTTCTTCAAAGACTGGGCCTCGGCCTGGGATGTCAAGCAAGGTGAACTGCGCAGCCTGCAGTTCTTTGACCGCGCTGGCGTTGCCGTGCACAAGGTCTATCTGCAGCCGCAAAGCGATGTTCAGGCGTATGAAGCCCTGGTCGCCAAGTTCCGTGCAGCCGAACCGGTGTGGCCGCAGCTGTCCGCTATCGAAACGCCGGTCGAACCGGATACCGTCAGCGATGCAGCGGCTTTGCGCAGCGCCTGGCTGGACATGAAAGACACGCACGAATTTTTCCCCTTGCTCAAGCGCTTCAAGGTCAGCCGCCTGGGTGCGCTGCATGCGGCAGGCAAGGATCTGGCCCAGGAAGTGCCGGCCGATACGCTGCAGCGCGTGCTGGAAGGCTCGGCGGCTACCGGAACGGAAATCATGTGCTTCGTGGGTAACCATGGCATGATCCAGATCCACAGCGGCCCGGTGCATAACCTGAAGACCATGGGCGACTGGTACAACGTGCTGGATCCCGATTTCAACCTGCACCTGAAGACCTCGGCCATCGCCTCGGCATGGATCGTCAACAAGCCGACCAGCGACGGTTGGGTGACTTCGCTCGAACTGTACGCCGACAACGGCGAAATCATTGCGCAGTTCTTCGGTGCCCGTAAACCGGGCAAGCCGGAACTGGCTGCATGGCGTGAGCTGTTGGTATCCTTGGCGCCCGAACCCCTGGCTGCCTGAACCGTCCGCATTGCTTGCGTCCATGCCCGGGAATTTTCTGGGGGTGGGCAGCAAGGCTAGCATCCGCCCGGCAAAGCCTTGCGCTTTGCCGGGTTTTTTGCGTCAAGATACAGGCCTTCTGAAAACCGTGGGCATGCTGCGTGTCAAGGTGCGGAGAGCCCCGCTTCAGGGACGGTTTTGCGCCGTTGCTGATGCGCGGAATAGGCGCATCCCATGGAGGCCGACATGATCATGGCGATAGCCAGCCATTGGAGGGCCGTCAGGTGTTCATCCAGCAGGATCAGCGCCAGCAAGGCAGCCACCGCGGGTTCCATGCTGATCATGATGCCGAAGGCCTGGGAGGGCAGACGCTTGAGCGCCACCATTTCCAGCATCATCGGTATGGCACTGGAAATCAGCGCTACGCCCAGGCCGATCAGCAGCACCCAAGGGGATAGCAGTGCCAGGCCTGCATGCACCGCACCAACCGGAACCACCAGCAAGGTGGCAACAGCCAGGCCCAACGGCACGGACAGGCCGGCATGCAGATGGCCGACACGCTTGCCGAAAACAATGTAGGTGGCCCAGAAGAATGCAGCGGCCAAAGCGTACATCACACCAACGGGATCGAGCTTGCTGACATCATGGCCCAATGGCAGCAGCAGCCACAACCCGCCAATGGCCATCGCGACCCAAAGAAAATCCTGCAGCCGCCGCGAGGCCAGCATGGCAATCGCCAGCGGCCCGGCGAATTCAATCGCCACGGCAATACCGAATGGAATCGTGCGCAGCGCCAGGTAAAAGCACAGGTTCATGGCACCCAGGGCAAGGCCGTAAAAGATGATGGCCCGGGTATCGCGGTGTGTCAGGCGCCAGCGCCAGGGACGCCAGAACAGTAATAGCAATACGGCGGCAAAACCGACGCGTATGGCGGTTGTTCCCTGTGCGCCGATCAAAGGGAACAGGGTACGCTTGGCCAATGAGGTTCCTATGCCCAGGCAGGCGACAGAACCAAGGATGGCCAGCAGGGGCAGGAAGGCGGAGTAACGAGATTGGGACATGACGCAATTTTATTGCGCCATACTGGAAATATCGGCTCTAATTAGCCTTGCCCCATGCAACTTTCACTCGATATGGCACCGTTAAACAAGATTTCCACACCGACTACGGTGTCTTCCGTAAAAAGCACGAGCGCCTCCGTCCCGCGGGATAGCGGCAACCTGAGCATGGATGATTTTGATCTGGCCATTCTTGATATCCTGCAACGCGACAATACGACCGCACAGCGGGAGATCGCCCAGGCCGTGAACCTTTCCGCGCCTGCGGTGCAGCGGCGTATTGCACGTTTGCGTGATAGCGGGGTAATCCTGGCGGAAACAGCGGTGTTGAATGCAAGCTTGCTCGGGCGCCCCCTGACCATCATGGTAGAGGTGCATGTCCATGACGAACATCCCGCCAAAACAGCGGGCTTGCGTGGCCGTATCCAGGCCGAAGCGGCAGTGCAGCAGTGCTACAGCATTACCGGGGAAGCCGATTATCTGCTGGTGCTGACGGCATCCACCATGGCTGATTTTGAGGCGATTACCGAGCGCCTGTTCGGTGGAGACGAAAACGTACGGCGTTTTCGGACTTCCGTAGCGCTCGGTTGCCTGAAATTGGGTTTACAGATACCGCTGAAGGCCTGATCAAGTACGTTTGAACAAGGCCCAGATCAGCGCCAGGGTCAGTACGACAAACAATCCCAGGCTCCAGAGCGCGAATTCTATTCCGAAGACATAGGCCGTCGCATCCATGCAGCTTGCATAGATGCCGAACAGCCAGCTGGCGCCTTCTTCCAGGCCGGATTCAATCATCAGCCGATCGGCAAAGGTACGGTCGCAGGAAAACATCTGTGCCGCCACGCTGTGCTGGTACCAGGCTGCCACGATGCCTGCAATTCCCAGCAGTGCCGCGGCGGTGCCGGCGATACGGCGGCCCACGCCCTGGCCCGGGATCAAGGCGCCGATCAAGGCAAATACCCCCAGCACCAGGTAGATCAGACGCTGCATGGAACACCAGGCACATGGCTGCAGGTCGTACATGTATTGGGCGATCAGCGCTGCACCGACCGCAGCAAAAGATAACACGGCGACAAGAAGCAGCAGACAGCGTGATGAGAGTTTCATAATCAGTGATGCGAAAGGTGGAAAGTGTTCCGTCAGAACGATCAGGGCGGGCCTGGATAGCGCCACGCAGTGCGCAGCTTAACGCGTGCCGGGAAGCTCCAGTGCGGTTTCCTGTGACCGAGTATGAGAGCGGCCACCCAGCATATCCAGTAAATCACGTTCAAAACGCATCTGGCTGCGCGGGCTTTCCAGCGTCGCCCCGTCAATGACAAAAATATCTTCGACGCGTTCCCCCAAAGTCATGATTTTCGCTGTCTGAAGGTTGATTTCGTGCCTGCTGAATACCTGGGCCAGATCATGCAACAGGCCCGGACGATCGGCGGCTACCAGGCTCAGCCGCCAGGATTGGCTGCGCTCGTCGGGCTGCAATTCGATATGGGGCCGCAAAGGGAAGGCTTGCGACCGGCGGGATTGCCGCAATCTGCCATGCAGCGAGCATGACGGGGCCGCCAAGTCTTCATGACGCCGACGCGACAGCCAGGCGGTCAGTTCCTTTTCCACATGGCGTGCTTGGGCTTGCAGATCATGTTCCGGAAAGGCAGACAGGACGATGAAACTGTCCAGTGCCCAGCCCTGGCGTGTCGTATGGATGCGTGCGTCCTGAATGCTGAAATTGCTGGTATCGAAGTAAGCGCACAGGGTCATGAACAAATCATTGCCGTCGGGCGTATAGACCAGGATCTGCAGGCCTTCGTCACCGGTGGCGGGGCGTGCCCGGACAATGCTTTGCGTATCGGCAACGTGGTCATGCAGCTGAATGGCGTGCCAGGCAATTTCATCCGCGTCGTGTCGCAGGAAGTAGGCAACATCCAGTTGCCGCCAGAAATTCTCCCGCGCAGCATCGGGCAGCCCGGCTTCCTGGGTGATGGCGATGGCAGCCTGGCGCCGGCGTGCCAAGGCGGCGTCGATATCGCCGGGATCCTTGCCGCCGAGCGCTTCGCGGGTGCGGTAGTAAAGGTCTTCCAGCAGTTTGCCTTTCCAGGCGTTCCAGACCTTAGGGCTGGTGCCACGGATATCCGCAACGGTTAGCAGGTAAAGCGCCTTAAGGCGTCGAACGGAGCCAACCTGCTGGGCAAACGCCCGGATGACCTCTGGGTCTGACAAGTCCCGTTTCTGGGCGACGGTGGACATCAGCAAATGCTGTCTCACCAGGAATTCCACCAGTTCGACATCTTCGCCATCCAGGCCGTGATCGATGGCAAAGCGCCGGACATCGCGCGCCCCCAGTTCCGAATGGTCGCCGCCCCGGCCTTTGGCGATATCGTGGAACAGGGCTGCAACATACAGCAGCCAGTGTCTGTCCAGCGTCGCGATCAATTGGCTGGCCAGGGGGTATTCCTGGGCATGCTCGGCCATGGTGAAACGCCGAAGGTAGCGGATAACCGCCAACGTATGCTGATCGACCGTATAAACGTGGAAAAGATCATGCTGCATCTGGCCGACAATGCGGCGGAATACCGGCAGATAGCGTGGCAGGATATTCAGCATGGTCATGGCACGCAGCGCATGCACGATACCGCGAGGTTGCTGCAGTATCTGCAGGAACAAGCGACGATTCACCGGGTTGCGCCGGTATTGGGCGTCGATGCGGTCGCGGTTGTGCCAGATCGCCCGCAAGGTTGCGGCGGTCATGCCGTGAAGCTCGGGGTGTTGTTGCAGGCAGAGGAAGGCGCGCAGCAGCAGGGCGGGCTTGCGTTCAAACGCATCATGACGACGAATGGCCAGGCGGCCGTTTTCATTGCTGAAGTCTTCGTCTATCGGAACCGACAGCTGGCCAATGGGGGGAAACAGGCGCTGTTCGATGTTCAACACCAGAATGGTGTTGAGCTGGGTCACCAGCCGCGCCGCCCAATAATAACGCTGCATCAGGACTTCACTGGCCCGACGCATGCCATGGGCACCAATGCCATAGGCCTCGGCCAGTTTCGCCTGGTAATCGAACAGCACCCGGTCTTCGCGGCGGCCAGCGATCAAATGCAGTTCGATACGCAGTTCCTTGAAGGCCAATTCTGCGCGCCGCAAATCGCGGGCCTCGGTGTCGGTCAGCAGGCCATTGCGTGCGATGGCGCGCCAGTTGTCGCCAAATCCTCCCGCTTTCGCCATCCAGAGAATGACCTGCAGGTCACGCAGCCCCCCGGGAGATTCTTTGCAATTGGGTTCAAGGGCGTAAGGCGTATCCTGATAGCGGCTGTGCCGCTGTTCCATTTCCAGTTGTTTGTCCTGGAAGAAACGGCGCGGATCCAGTTGTTGCTGGATGGCCTCCTCGAAGCGGCGCATCAAGGGACGGCTGCCCAGCAGAAAGCGGGATTCCAGCATGGAGGTTTCAATGGTGATGTCGCTGGCCGCCTCTTTGCAGCATTCTTCGACGGTACGCACGCTGTGCCCAGGCTCCAGGCCTATGTCCCAAAGTGCCGCCACCCAATGAGCCAGCTTTTCCTCATCCTCGGCGCTGGCCGCCTGAGGAAGCAGCAGCAATAGATCCACATCGGAAAAAGGATAGAGTTCGCCTCGTCCATAGCCACCGACTGCGGCAAGCGTTGCATCCGCAGGCAAGGGGCATACCTTTGCCAACGATCGCAAAGCCTGGTCAACAATCAGCCGGAGCTCATGCAGCAGATCATCGGGGCGACGATGTTCGCGGTAAGACGCAATGGCAGCAGCGCGCCTGGCGAGCAGGCGTTCTTTGATCGAAGACAGGTCAGGTTGGGCAGGCATGGTGGCAGATTCCGAGCGCGACATGCCTGTCATCATAAAGCAGCCCGGCCAGCGGGTTTGGCCCGGAATTACCTCAATCGGCTGCAGACTTGAAGAATTCCCGGGCCTGCACCAATAGGCCGCAGCGATGCGCCGGTGCAGTGCGTTTTCTGCTTCAATGCGGTGCAGCCGGCGGCCTGTTAGAACCGGGCATTGAGGCCCATATAGAAAGCGCGCCCAGGTTCGTTATAGGTGTTGGCACCAGCGCCACGAACCGATGCCAGGTTATAGCTGTTTGCATTGCCCAGGCGATACAGGCGACGATCCAGCATGTTCTTGACGCCTGCGGACACCGTCATGTAGCGGCTCCAATCATAGGAGGCGGCGAAGTCCAGGATCATGTACGCCCGACGGTCGTCGCGCCCCAGATCTTGCGCGAAGTAGCCGTCTCCCACGTTGTGCTCATTGAGCTGTGCGGGCTTCTGCTTGCCATAGAAGCTGCCGGTGACAGATAGCATCAGCGCCGGGCTGGCTTGCCAGCTCAGATTGCTGACCAGGGTGTATTTGGGCAGCACGGCGATCAGGTCGGAGGCCCTGCCTTCGTTGATGGTGTTTTCGATCGCCGCAGTGTAATAGGCGTTGCTCAGATCCTTGTCAAAGGTCTCGAAGCGATGCATGTAGCTGAACGCGTTGTTCCACTGAAGCGTATCAGTGATGTCCCATTGAACGGAGCCTTCCAGGCCTTCCAGCAAGGTCTTGCGGACATTGACCCAGCGATAGATGTCGATACTGAGCAGATCCAGCAGGCCGTCAGGCGTATAGGTATTTTCCGAATGCCGCCGGTTGGTGCCGGCTTCGATGCGATTGCGGTAATCATTGTGGAAGTAGGTCAAGGTGCCGGACAAGCGCTCGCCTTGATAGGCCAGGCCAAGTTCCAGATTGATGCTTGCTTCGGGCTTGAGCTTGTCGTTGCCTTGCAGGAAGCAGGGTGAGCGATATACCTGTTCCTGGCCGCTATAGGAGCGGCGTTGCAAGTGGAAGCAACCATTGCCATTGCTGTAAAGCAGATAGTCGGGGTTCAACTGGTACAGGTTCGGCGCCTTGTACGTCTGGCCAACACCGGCATGCAGCGTAAAACCGCCGCCCACTTGCTGTTGCAGATTGAGCGATGGGCTGATGGCGCTCTCGATCAGGCTGTGATGATCGTAGCGCACGGCCGGGGTCAGCAAGGCGCCTGCCCAGGGTTCGATTTCATCGGACAGGAAAACGGACCAAATAGATGCGGCGCTATGTGGGCTGCGCGCACGGTCAGGGTCAAATCCAGGGACATTGAAACTGAACTTGAGGTTCTGCAGGCTTTGCGACATGGATTCGGGGTCGGTCAAGCGGCTGTGCTGGTATTCGATGCCGGCCGTCAAGAAATGCGACATGCCCAGCAGTGCGAAAGGCCGGGACCATTCACTTTTCAGAGTGGTGCTGCGCAGGCTGCTGCGGGTGCGCGAAGTCAGCGCCTTTTGGCTGATGCTGGTGGTACTGGACAACAGGGAGCCGGCACCACCGCCAGCCAGGCCTTCGACCAACCGGTCGATATCGGTATCTTCTACCTGCACGAAGCTGCGCAAGCTGGCATGATCCCAGCGGATATCATGGCTCAGGGAGTAGGCCTTGCGCGTCGTGCTGTTGGTCGTCTTGCCCAGCAGATCAGAGACATCCGTCCCCATGTAGTACACCTGTTTGCCGCCATACTGGCTGTAACGCGGGTCTTTGAATCCATCGATGACGATCTGGCCATTCTGAATATTGTTGTAGGCAGATTCGCCGGAATAGAGATTGTCCTGCCGGCCATAGGTAAACCCGGCAGCCACGGTTTGGCTGGCCGATGGGTGCCAGCTCAACAGGATATCGCCATCCTTGTTGACCAGGCCTTCCCGGCCTGCGGTAAAGGTTTTGACGTAGGAGTAGTAGCCCGTACGGCAATGGTTGCCATAGACGTCGCAATGCGTACCTTTGAGCAGTTCGCTGCGGTCGCCCTCATGTTCGCGATTGATATCCCAGGCATCTTCCTCGATGCGGTTGTAGTTGCCGTACAGGCGTAGCGAGAGTGTGTCCGATAACGGACCCATCAGGCTGAAGTTGTAGCGCTGCCCATCGCCTTCCTTGCCATCCTGCGGCCGTGTGTGCGTGGTGGAAAGCGAGGTATTCCAGGTGTCACCGGCTTTCCTGGTGATGATGTTCACGACGCCTCCTGCGGCGCCATTGCCATAAATGGCCGCCGCCGGCCCGCGTATGACACGAATCGACTCGACCATTTCTGCTGGCACCCAATTGGTGTCACCCCGTGTATTGCGATCGCCGCGCCATCCCATGCGTACAGCATTGCGACTGAGCACAGGGCGGCCATCAATCAGGATCAAGGTGTTTTCCGGCCCCATGCCACGCAAGGATATCTGCCGCTTGTTGCCATACTGGCCCGAAGTCGAAGCCGTGGTGAGGGCTGCGCCGGGTTGCTTGCGGATGATCTCGGCCAGGTCGTTGGTCACTGGCATCTTGCGGATGTCCTCGGAAGAAATGACGGACTGACCAGTCGTCTGGCGCCGCTGATACAGCCCTTCGACGGTGACGCTGTCCAGTTCCGTCACGCCGTGATTCGAGGTGACGCCCGATACCGCAGGATTGGCAGGGTTAGCCGGTGTGTGCTCGGGCTGGATCGCTGAAGGTAAATCGGTGACGGTTTCAGGGTCCGGCACGACAGCTTGTGCCCGAACCTGTGAGGTCGCGCTGAGCAGCGTTGCAGCAGTGAGCGCCGCCAGGGTGTTGAGCAGGGGAGTGGCTGACGGCGCCAGGGAAGTGGTGGATGACATATTGGCCTGGAACGGTTTCTTAACTGAATTGCGTTCCCCATGCTATCGGAATAATGATTATCATCCAATCGCCATTGCGGCTTTTGTTCCTATCAGAATCCCGATATCAATAATTTCGGAAATTTCGATCAGGATTCCGATATGACCAAGTTTGGACAACGCCTGCGCGACGCCAGGCTGGAAGCGGGCTATTCGCAAAAACAGGCGGCCGATCGTGCAGGCATGGCGCAGTCCACGTTGTCTGCGCTTGAAACCGGCGAGCAGCCGACCTCGACCTTCATTCCGCGCCTGGCGACGCTGTATCGCGTCCCCATACGTTGGCTGCTCGATGGTGTCAGGAACGAGGAAGAGGGCGCCAGCAGCCGTTTGCCTCTGACACCGGAGCAGGATGACCTGCTGGATCACTATGACAGCGCGAGTGAGGCGCAGCGCAGGCTTGCACAATTGGTATTGCGCCGTTCCAAAGAACCTGTGCCCGCATGGGCCGAGCCATTGGCCGGCATCGTGGATGGCTTGGTGGCCGCAGTTGAGCGTACGTCCACGGGCAAGACGGAATAATTGCAAACCGGCGGTCGTGGCCGGGCAGGTGACTGCCCGCCCGGTACGCTATGGCGCCGGCGTGTCAGGCGACGACTGGCGATAGAAGGGCATGCCGGGATGCACGGTATCCCCCAGCGACGGCAATTTGAAAGGCAAGGCTGGATCTTGGCCTTGTGCCGTCAGTATGCCTGCAACCGCCCACTGAGCCATGCTATTGAAGAAACCTTCGGCATGGCCGAAATTCATGTATGGCAGCAGCAATGGCCCGGCCATGCGCAGCGCGGTATAGGCTTCTTCCGGGTCGTGGCGCGCCAGTTGCACGATTTCGTCGAACCAGTTTTCCCCGATGCCATAGTGCGCATGCCACTCGCCGGCGCGCTGAGGCACCATCCAGTTGATCAGCCGTCCGCCGGCATCTCGGCGGGTAAAGGACAGGTCATCCCGGCTGCGTATCTGGCGATTGGCAACTGGCATGTCCAGGGCTTTCGCTGGTAAAACTTTGCGCTGGCAGGGACGCAAGGAGGGCGAAGAGGGCTTGATCATGATGGTTTCTTTGCCGGAAGGAAGATAGTCCTGCCGCAGAGCGGCGCGAGTGGATAGCTGCATAGACGGCGGCATGGTTCAGGCCTCAATGACTGGTTTTGTATCCAGTATATTTCTGTTTGGCCGTCCGCCAACGCCGCCCCTAAAAGCCCGGAGTTTTCTCACCTCGCATTAGCGTCGAAGCAGCGAGTTTTCCCGTTTTTTGTTGATAATCGTTTTTACGATTGGATTAATCAATCGTAATAATGATAATGCATTTCGTTGTGACGTCCGTAGGCCGGATCCGCCTGCGGCTGGAAATCCTTTTGGAGAACTCGAAATGTCTTATTTCACCCGGTTGGCGCTTGCCAGTGTGGCGGCAGTGGCTCTATATGGCTGCGGAGGCGGTGGCGATAGTGATACCGCCAACCCTATCGGGCCGGGTACGGAGGAACCGGGAAAACCGGAACCAGAAGCCCCTGTCAGTGTGGGTGCCTGCAAAAACGTTGTTGGCAATTGCGTCGAGCAACTGGGGGTGGGGAATATCAGCAAGCTGGGGGATTGGACGCTGGATTCTTATATTAATCCGCCGAAGCTTGTGACATGCGGAGAGGATTGCATTCCTGCGGATTTAAATATCTATGCCCCTTTTGTTTATCCTGATGGATATTATGAAATGCCATATCCTGCTTTAAAGACAGCAGGAATCCCATTTTTTTATGAAACGCGGGACTCCGCATTGAAGCTTGATGAGTCAGGCCGTGCCTTCGTCGCAGATTACGGTGCCATATTAGTAGGCTATCCGCGCGTTCAAAGAAAACAAAATGAATCAGAAGGGGTAAATGAAACCTACCTGAATTTACCTTTCATCATCCTATCGCAAGATGTTAGGCAATTATCACGGACCCCTAGTGTATTTCGGGATGGCTGGGCAATTGATGAGGCTATCTTATTCAAAACTGATGCAGCCGACAATTCACGGGAAGGGTATTCATTGTATGGGCGTTATTTTACCCAGGGTGATTGGAATAATAATTATTCTGGCAGCAATGGAACCGACTTCTCTCTGGGAGATTTTGTATATACAGGCTTTATGATTTACGACTCTGATGTACTGGAGGAAACAAACAAAACTTACCCCATGATGTGTCAGAATCGTTTTTCCATTGCGAAGAAAGGTACCAAGGTGCCCAATGTACGTACGGAAAGCATGCAATGCCTGGTTCAATGGAAGGAAAATGATTGGTTTGTCATCAATGTGCCAACTGAAACAACAATCAATAATCCCAGCCTGGCGGAAGGCGTGGCCTTTCTTAATGAATATATTCAGAATGCTGCACAAGACCCGAACACCGATCGTTACATTTCATTGGTGACAAAAAAATATACGGACATACAGGAACAATGGGCGGCCTACGAGGCGGTGGACATATCGAATCTATCCAGTCTGGCAACTTATACAAAAAATGCCGTCTGGTCCTATACCGGAAGACACAATTCGTTGACATTCGGCTCGGCCAGGCACTGGATGCAATCCGTGACCAATGAATTGAACAAGCGTTATGACCCTGAGTTGAGCCTGGAGCAAGGCCGACTGGTACCACGGATGCACTAAGCAGACGCAGGCCGGAAGGCATCGGCCTTTCGGTATCAGGCGCCGCTTGCCACGGTGGCTACAGCGGTGCACGGAGAATACAAAATGGTTCATCTTTCTCTGCCGGGGCGTGTGCGGTCGCGTGCCCGGCGGCTCGGCACACCTGAATGGCTTTCCTCCATGGCTTACTTGAGCGACAAGGCCCGCTTGCAGCCAAATTTCAAACGATCCATGGGCCTTCTGCTGGTCTGCTGCTTATTGCAGGCTTGCAGCGTCAGCGATCCAGAGAATAACGATCTGGCCATTGAAAGCTCGCAGTATGAAGGTTGGCACAGTGTCTTTGAGCCCAGGGATCTTTACGATGCCCAGGGCGTGGCGCGCGCTTACGAACTCAGCTTCGATGAAGAAGATGCAGGCCGTCCCATCGAATTTTCAAAAACTGGCAGCGGCAAGGTAGAAGGCGTCCGGGAATATGCCGGACTGCCGGGATTGGTCTATACGCTGTGCGGATCCAGTACCCGCGTCAACTCGACAACGGCAAAGCAGAACGCCATATTGGCCTATGGTCCGCCGATTGCCGCGGGTGACTTGCCGCCGGACTTTACCTTGGCCGACCCTTTGCTGGTCAGTTGCGACGATGCGGCGGCCTTGAGCACCGAAGACAGCGGCTACCTCGGCCGCCGCATTACCAATGTTGCCGGCGTATTGAAATTCGGCAGTTATGCCATAGACGCGGATGGCCGTTATTCAGGCAGCTACGGTTATGAAAACCGCGGCCAGAACAGTGGGTATGTGCAGTTTTACCGCCATCCGCAAAGCGGCCAGCTGGCAGCCGTCATCTCCATGCATTATCTGGACAGGGGCAGCAGTAAATTCGGGCGTGTCGTGCTGTTCGACCAGGGGCAGGGCGCGCAGAGTGCCGGTGTCAGTAATCGCTATACCAGCGGTTATCAATCCTGGAATGCGCAGCTGCAACGCACCTTGCTGGATTATCACCCGGTGCTGGGTGCTGATCGGCAGCCATTGGGCTATATGCTGGAACACGCCATGGAACCCTTGTCGCCCACGCGGCTACCCGTGGGGAGCGATGCCAGCTATGCCCAGGGAATTGCTGATATCGCATATGTGGCCTGCAGCCAGCCGGCCAATTATTTGGTGGCGGACCCTGGCCAGCCTGCGCTGGCGGATAATCAGGTGTTCTATCTGCGCCATGCTCAGGCACTGGCGCCACAAGCGGCAGCTGTCGCTGATGCAAATCTGGCGCGTGCGCTGGACGGCTGCCAGCCTGGCAATGAAATGGCATTGCAGGTGAAGGTAAGCAACCAGCGTACACAAGTCCTCATTGGTCAGCAAAAAAGCTATGACGTTGCTGAGGATGGCAGCTTCGGGGATGCCGCTGCGTCTGGCAAAGTGCGCCTTTTCCATAACCGGCAAGGCCATTTGCTGGCTCTATACCGCTACCGTGATGCTTCAGGCAGCCATGTGGGGCTGCGTACCAATGCACCCGGTGAAATCGTGTCCACCGATTTCACCCGGACGCCTCATTGGCATTCCGTGGAGGCAGACGGCAGCAGCAAGCCCTACGCGGCGGCACGGCGCTTCAACAAGCTGGCCTGGTTCCGGCCCCAGGATGAGACAGGTGAGTTTCGCCGAGTGACGCGCAGCGTGGCCTACAAGGATGTGGCTTTTGCCGTGTGCGACATGGATACCATGATGAGTGACTGGCCGCTTGAAATGGACAGCCAGCTGGATGCCAATACCACCTTTTTGCTGCACGATAGCTTGCGCAAACTGGATGCGGCCGGACGGCTGGGGCGTAGTACCAAGGATGTCCGGCATGTGATGAATACCTGCAACCGGATAACGACCAACCTGGACTTGACCTTCGAGGTCGCGGACGGCGCGGTATATGCCGTGCTGAGCGGCATAGGCACACCGCTGAAAAGTCCGCTAGATGCCCAGGGCAATTTCAATCGCAATGGGCTTTCGGGCCACGCGGATTTCTATCTGGATGAAGACAACAGCCTGGTGATCGCCTATGCCTTTCATCTGAATGACAAGGCAGGTGGTAAGTCCGGCCGGGGTATTGCTCTGGAGAGCGCACCGGCCGCCCATGGGCAACAGAATGCCGTCTGGCAGCAGACAGATGGTCCGTGGGCCGGGACGTTTACGTCTGGAAATAGTTATGTAGCGCTTGCACATGCCAGTAATGCTGCGCCGATGAAAACCCGCATCGGATGGCCAACGCGCATCAACCGATATGCTTATTTGCCGCGAGACGTCATGGCTTGGCAAGGGGTCGCAGGGCAGGCCTACTTTTTATGCGAAGACTATTTCTATGTAGATGGGGCGTACCGCAATAGGGACACCGGAGACTTTCATCCTGGTTACAACATGGATAACGCCGCTGAGTTTCGTCGCGACATGCCGCATCTGATTGTGCGCGGGCTGATCGTAACCGGCGAAGTGCTGAAGTACAGATTCACCAATCTGTCATTCAACGATTTTGCATTGACGCGCTCGGTGCAAGCCTGCCGGCATAGTGACAATCCGGCTGGAGCTGCGGGTGTTCAGGCCTACGGCTATGAGAACGGCGCGTTTTATGCTCGCAACCATCAGGGAGTTCAAGCGGGCGGCAATCGCGGCTTTTCCTTCACCAGCGGTTGGGGAGAGGGCGGACATGCCGATTCCGCCTTATTCCTGACCGATACCAACGAAGCCGTCATGGCGTACCGCTATTACCTGGATTCGAAAGATGGATCAAAAGGGGTGGCATATGGCCTGATGTTCGGCTCTGACGCATTGGATGCGCCTGTGCTGGGATCGGACTGAACGCCTGTTAGGTATTTCTGAAAACCTTGGCGCACATGGAAGCAGGTTTGGGGCCGCCAAGCCTGCTTCTGGCGGTCAGACCATCTTATTAAAGTAAATTCTTCAATAACCTGCCCTGTATCAGTGCCTTCCAATACTTCTGGTTTATAAAATGATAAAAATACGACTCATTGTTATTTTTATCTATATCGGCATCCCCCCGCCTGACGGATATCAGTCGGATGCCATGGCAGCAGCCGCAGTCCCGTCGGCGGACGGAGTCAGGCCCGCCTGTTTCCCGGCATGGTGTTATCTCTCTATGGAGCAGTCATCATGAAGGTCATGAATTGCAAGGCAGTGGTTCTATCCGTATTGGCAGGCTTGCTGGCGGCAGGTGGCGCCCAGGCAGGCATCACCAAGGTAGGCAAGGTCTATTCCGGTGCCAAGCCGGCGGATAAGCCTTACCAAATGGTGCACGTGGGCAGTGAAGTAGGAAATGGCATGGGGAATGCCGTCTATGTCGCGTTTTTTGCGACGCGTGCGGATGATCCGGGAAATACAGCTCCGCGGCTGGACGAGGACAATATTCTTCAGCCAGCGCCAAATACAGAGGAGGGCTTTGCGTATGACATTACCGGTTATCCCGCCTTCTTGCGTATTCCAGACAGTGCCAACGATGCCAGCCAGACGCAGCTATGGGCATTTCCGGCATGCGCGCCGTATGTATTGCCGACAGCCAGCGAGCGCCAGCTCTTCCTGAAGCGAGTGGAAATTCTGGAGGAATTTGGTCCCCAGCCTCGCCCTGTTAATCCGGCTCGTCCTGATTGGAATGCCAGCACCTGGACAGCCTTTCTCCAGCCACTGCATGGCATGGACTACTCCGCCAGCCGTGGCGAACTGGTTGGCGGCCTGACCTTCCTGGGTAAAGTCCTGCGCTGGAACCTGAATTCGCCGGGAACGATGGCCAGCGCCAGCGGGGTATGCAACCCGGACTCCCTGGCCGTGGGGCAAATCACCCGCAGCCGGCTGATCAAATACAGTCCGGATAGCGCCAAGGTCATTGCTGCCTTGCGGGGTGATGAAGAGGATATTCATGATCCCAACGCCTTGCTTGAACTCAAAAAATTCAGCCCAGATCTGGTGGATGGTGTGACGAATCTGTTGAACCCCAGCGTCGCTCCAGTCATTCCCAATGCGACCAGCGGTCACGCGATCTATGTCACGCCTCATGCCACTTACACCGGGGGCAGTGGCTTCCGGCGCATTACGCTGAATAATGGAACGCCTGACGATATCGTGGACTTCAGCTTCGCGTCGGGCAGCGCGCCGACCCAGCCCATCAGTTTCCTGAATATGGTGGTGCAGGAAAATGCCAGCGGTGAGCCGACGCGCATCTATGCCTTGAACAGCCGCGATTGGGATCCGGATGAATTGATGACGGTTCCGGATGCTCCTGATGCAAGTACGCTGGCTGCCTACCAAAGCGCTTTTGCAACGGCTGCGGCAGCATTCGGCGCTGGCTTGTACATCTATGATGTCAGCGCCTACGACCCGGTCAATCAGGAATATGTCCTGACCAAAGTGACGGATATTCCTGCCGTGCAGCCGGTAGAACTGGTGCTTGATGGCAACCGCCTGTTCTTCAACGACCGTATCGGGCAGGAAATCGTGGAAGTGGATGTCTCTCTGCCCATGCCTGCCAGGGTCGGCGCGCTGGCAACGGAATGCCTGAGCAGCAATCTGATCAAAGGGGCGGGCAATACCTTGTACCTGACCTCGATCTGGTCAGAGCAGCTGTACAGCGTCGGCGGTACGCTCAATGGTGCTGCATGCAACGCCGTCGAGAAGTACAGCTACACCACTCACTGACGTTGACATCCCCAACTGGCGACCTTACCGGTGGCCAGTTGGGTGTTGTGGCTTTGTCGCCCTGTGTGCGCCGTACGGTTGGGTTGAAGGCAGACCCAATCTGTACGACAGTGGTGGCTTCCGTTCAATTGGGCCGTCGGCGCCAGATGTGCTGATTAAGTCACGCCCCAGGATAGGCAAAAGCATGATGCGAGATTAGGCTGGCAAGCAATCTCTCACGGAGTTTGCCATGTACGTTGCTGGCGTGTCAGAACCCGAGTTTCTGGATCGTCATGGGTTATGGTCGAGCATGCAGAAGTACCGGTTTGAGCGCATCGGGCGCTTGTCGGACATGCAAGACCAGGAACGTATTTGGAAAAGACAGGGTCCTTGTCTGGGTCTGGAGCCGGATCCCGTTCCCTTGTTGTTTTTCCGAGGACAACAGCCGCCACCGTACGGTGTTGATGCAGCACGCGTGCCTTTGGCTCATGACCTTGATGATCCCACCAGTCATGCCAGGGCATCGGGGCAGTTGCATTGTGAGGCGGAAAGGCTGCTCCAGGAAATCCCCGTGGTCTCGCGCGTGGATGCTGATGGCCGCTGGAAAGACGCGCTGGATGTGTATTTCCAGCATTGTGTCTCATTGCTGTGGCCCGCTCTGCACGCTCTGATAGATTGGAGCCAATCTCCAGTGTTCCTGGATAAGGAGCTGAAGAGTCTGATGGCAGGCAGGCGACGCAATCGCCGCTACGTGGACAAGTTGTTGGCCGTGCGTTTGTCCAGCGGTGAGGGCGTGTCCCTGTTGCTGCACCTGGAGGTTCAGGCACGACTGCAGGCCGGGTTCAGCGAGCGTATGTTCGAGTATTTTGTTCGCTTGCGAGAAAAATACCCTGAGCAGCCGGTTGTGCAGCTAGCCGTCATTACGCGTGGCCGGCCGGTGATGGAGCGCTTGCGATACCAGTACGTCCCGCTGGGAGAGAATTTTCTTAGCCTCGATTTTTCACTGCCGATGCTACATTTGCAGAGCTGGCGCGGGCGTGAAGAGGAGTTGGCGGCACAGGCGCAACGGAACCCATTTGCCTGGTTCATGCAGGTGGAACTGGAGGCGACCCGGCAAGCGACGCCGGTGGATCGCCTGCAACGTAAAGTAAGTTTGCTGCGGCAGCTATACGCTCATGGCTACGACCCGGCGGATTTTCATCGGCTATTCGCCTTTCTGGATAGTGCGATGGTTTTACCGCCTGTGCTGGATCTGCAGTTTGTCCAGGCATTTCAGCAAATCGAAACCCAGGGAGTCTCAAGCATGGCATATCTGACCAGTGTTGAACGAGTTGCAATAGGACGCGGGCGTTTGGAAGGCCGGGTTGCCGGCAAAGCAGAAGGTAAGATCGAAGGCAAAGTCGAAGGTAGGGTCGAAGGTAGGGTCGAAGGACTGCGGGAAGCTGTACGTTGCTTGCTGGAGCAACGCTTTGGCAGCTTGCCTGAAAACGTCCTGGAGCAGTTGGGGGCCATGGATCAGGCGGGCCTGCAGGATTGCCTGACCCGTGTTATCAGTACCCGTTCCCTCGAAGAATTGCTGCCGCGGCATTGATGCGTCTGAGCGCTTGCCGTGTACCCTGTATTGCTGCTTGAAGCAACGCCCTAAAAAATAGTAGAATAGCGGGCTTGCCCAATTTTTCCATCAGAACGGGCGGCGGCGTTTGTCAACAAATGCCGCGAGGTGTTCTGAAATCGCGTGTCGTACCACCTGGGTGCTGCGCAGTCCTCAACTCGGCGAATTCGCCAAGGGGCGCGTGGTGCAGGTGCGGCGCCAGTCCAAACCCTAGGAGATTCATATGTCCATCAGCATGCGCGATATGCTCGAAGCCGGTGTCCACTTTGGCCACCAAACCCGTTACTGGAACCCCAAGATGGCTCCGTACATCTTCGGCCATCGCAACAAGATTCACATCATCAACCTGGAAAAGACGGTTGAGAAGTTCCAGGAAGCTGAAAAGTTCGTGCGCCAGCTGTCCGCCAAGGGCGGTACGCTGCTGTTCGTCGGCACCAAGCGCGCTGCGCGTGAGCTGGTGGCCGAAGCTGCAGAGCGCAGCGGCTCGCCGTACGTTGACAGCCGTTGGCTGGGTGGCATGCTGACGAACTTCAAGACCGTCAAGACCTCGATCAAGCGCCTGAAGGAAATGGAAGTCCTGGCAGCCGAAGGCGGCCTGGAGCGTCTGAGCAAGAAGGAAGGCCTGCTGTTCCAACGCGAACTGGACAAGCTGAACAAGTCCATCGGCGGTATCAAGGATATGGGCGGCCTGCCTGATGCTCTGTTTGTCATCGACGTTGGCTACCATAAGATCGCCATCGCCGAAGCACGCGCCCTGGGCATCCCGGTGGTGGCCGTGGTCGATACCAACCACTCGCCGGACGGTGTGGACTACGTCATTCCTGGCAATGACGACTCCGCTCGCGCCATCGCCCTGTACTCGCAAGTCATCGCTGACGCCGTGCTGGCTGGCCGCGAACAGCGCCTGAGCGGCCTGGTCGAGGAAGTGGCTCAGGCTGACGAAGAATTCGTCGAAGTGCAGGAAGAAGGCTCGGAAGAAGCCTAATTGCTGTCACGCCGTCTTCCTGGTTCCCGGGAAGACGGGCCGTCGGCCTGATGGGCATGGCTGGCGCCGGTTCCACGAGAGCCGGATCAATCAATCGAATCTGGAGTAGAAATGGCTGAAATTACCGCTGCGATGGTCAAGGAACTGCGTGAAAAGACCGACGCCCCGATGATGGAATGCAAGAAGGCGCTGACGGAAGCCGCTGGCGATATGGCCCGCGCTGAAGAAATCCTGCGCGTCAAGCTGGGCAGCAAGGCAGGCAAGGCCGCTTCGCGCGTGACCGCCGAAGGCTTGCTGGGCCTGAACATTTCGGCTGATGCCAAGCGCGGCGCGCTGGTTGAAGTCAACTGCGAAACCGACTTCGTGGCCAAGAACGACGACTTCGTCGCGTTTGTTGCCAAGGTTGCAGAGCTGGTGGCTGACAAGAACCCCGCCGACGTCGAAGCCCTGTCGGCTCTGCCGCTGGATGGCGAAACCGTTGACAGCGTGCGTACCGCCCTGATCGGCAAGATCGGTGAAAACATCACGATCCGTCGCTTCGTGCGCAAGGAAACCCCGAACAAGCTGGCCAGCTATGTGCACAGCGGCCGTATCGGCGTTCTGGTGGAATTCGACGGCGCCGAAGAAGTGGGCAAGGATGTCGCCATGCACATCGCCGCTACCCGCCCGCAAGCCCTGGATGCCGATGGCGTTCCTGCTGAGCTGGTCGCCAAGGAGCGTGCCGTCGCTGAGCAGAAGGCTGCCGAATCCGGCAAGCCGGCAGAAATCGTTGCCAAGATGGTCGAAGGCTCGATCCAGAAGTACCTGAAGGAAGTCGCGCTGCTGTCGCAAGTGTTCGTCAAGAACGACAAGCAAACCGTCGCTCAGATGCTGAAGGAAAAGAACGCTGCAGTGAACAGCTTCACGCTGTTCATCGTGGGCGAAGGTATCGAGAAGAAGACGACCGACTTCGCTGCTGAAGTTGCTGCTGCCCGCCAGGGTTAAGCAAAACGACAGGCTGTCGATCCGGTGCGCACGCGCCGGGCGGCAGCCTGTTTTTTTGGCATGTTGCCAAGCCTGGGCCGGACGGCGGTTCCAGTGAGTCCTCAGGCACGTTCAGCATAAGGTCCTTGCGTCTTTCTGCCAGAATTTGTCGCCAGCCGTAAAATTCCACGCTGCCTACGGGCAGCGTTTGCACAAACAAAGCTAAAATTCCGCCGAGCCGCTTCCAGGGAGTCATGGTGATGAGCAGTACAGCATATAAACGGGTTCTTCTTAAACTGTCCGGTGAAGCGCTGATGGGCGAAGATGCCTATGGCATCAATCGCGCCACCATCGTCCGCATGACCGAGGAAATCTCCGAGCTGGTTTCCATGGGCGTGGAGCTGGCCATCGTTATCGGTGGCGGCAATATCTTCCGCGGTGTTGCGCCCGGTGCTCAAGGCATGGACCGCGCCACGGCAGACTACATGGGCATGATGGCGACCCTGATCAACGCGCTGGCCTTGCAGGATGCCATCAAGAATCGCGGCATCGACGCCCGCGTGCAATCCGCGCTGCGCATCGACCAGATCGTCGAGCCTTACATTCGTCCGAAAGCCTTGCGCTACCTCGAAGAGGGCAAGGTCGTGATTTTCGCGGCAGGCACGGGCAACCCGTTTTTCACCACCGACACAGCCGCTGCCTTGCGCGGCGCCGAAATCGGTGCGGAAGCCGTTCTCAAGGCGACCAAGGTAGATGGTATCTATACTGCGGACCCCAACAAGGATCCCAATGCCACGCGCTTCGCGACCATCAGTTTCGACGAAGCCATTGTTCGTCGCCTGGAAGTCATGGATGCAACGGCATTTGCCTTGTGCCGTGACCAGAAGCTGCCGATCAAGGTGTTTTCAATCAATAAGCCGGGCGCGCTCAAGCGCGCTGTGAGCGGCGCAGACGAAGGTACGTTGGTACACGTCTGATGCCCGGCCTGGCGCAACGCCTGCCTCAAGGGCAGGGTGGGGCGCCAGGCCGATTTCAATAATGGAGTCCGCAGAGGGCTCCGTTGCCGGATATGGCGCCGCCGTGCCTTGCCGCGTGCCGGCGCTCTAGACTAGAGGAATAGAGACATGAGTGTTTCCGACATCCGCAAATCTGCTGATACCCGCATGCAGAAGTCCATCGAGGCTTTGAAGACCAATCTGTCCAAGATCCGTACCGGCCGCGCCACCGCAGCCATCTTGGATCACGTGCAGGTCGAATACTACGGTTCGATGGTTCCCGTCAGCCAGGTCGCCAACGTCACGGTTGTCGATGCTCGCAACCTGAACGTGCAGGTCTGGGAAAAGAGCATGGTTTCCGTGGTTGAGAAAGCGATTCGTGAATCGGACCTGGGCCTTAACCCCCAGACCTTGGGCGAAGGTATGCGTGTGCCGATGCCAGCCCTGACCGAAGAACGTCGCCGTGACCTGGCCAAAGTGGTCAAGGGCGAATCGGAAGATGCCAAGGTTGCCATCCGCAACCTGCGCCGTGAAGCCAATGACGCGCTCAAACGTCTGGTCAAAGACAAAGAAATTTCTGAAGACGATGAGCGTCGTGCCCAGGATGATGTTCAGAAGCTGACGGATCGCTTTGTCGCGGAAGTGGACAAGCTGGTCAGCCAGAAAGAAGCGGAAATCATGACAGTCTGAAGTTCTGCCCGCGAGCGCGCCAGCCCGTCTTGGATCAAGACGCTGGCCGCGCATCGGCTTTATCGTTTTGCCTTAAGCCATGGGACGCGCTCGCAGGGCGCTGTTAAGATTCTGTCATGACTATTAGTACTACCAAGGCTATACCCGTTGTGGGCGCCATTCCACGCCATGTCGCCATCATCATGGACGGCAATGGGCGCTGGGCCACCAAACGGCATTTGCCGCGCACTGCCGGTCACGCAAAAGGCGTACGCGCCGTGCGGCGGGCTGTAGAGGCCTGCGGCCAGGCGGGTGTTGAATACCTGACACTTTTCGCATTCAGTTCTGAAAACTGGCGCCGCCCTGCCGAAGAGGTCTCGCTGCTGATGCGCCTGTTCATGCAGGCGCTGGAGCGTGAAGTCGATAAATTGCAGGAGCAGGGGGTTCGCCTGCGGATTGTCGGCGATATTTCTCCCTTCGATCCCAAGCTGCGTGCGTTGATTGATGCCGCCCAGGCCCGCACCGAACACAATACCAAGCTGACCCTGACGGTCGCTGCCAACTATGGCGGCCGTTGGGATGTGCTGCAAGCGGCACAGAAGCTAATGGCTGAACCCGACCGCGACCCGCGGCAAGCCTTGTCAGAAGACGATATCTCCAGGCACCTTTGCATGGCCTGGGCGCCGGAACCGGATCTCTTCATACGTACAGGCGGGGAGCAGCGCATTTCAAATTTCCTGATCTGGCAGCTGGCTTATACCGAGTTGTATTTCACAGATCAGTTCTGGCCTGATTTTGACCGGGCGTCGCTGGAACAGGCATTCCACTGGTATGCCACGCGCGAACGCCGTTTCGGCCGCACCAGCGCCCAAGTGGCAGAGACAGGGGCCGGGCGGCGATAAGCCCCGGCCCAGCGACAGGAGAAGCACTTATGCTGGGAACCCGTATCATCACCGCAGTGATTTTGCTGATCGTGCTGGGAGGGGCGCTTGCGCTCCCGACGCCCTGGCCTTTCATGCTGCTGTTGTCATTGCTCACCGGCCTTGGGCTCTGGGAGTGGTTGCGGCTGACCAGCTCCGTGCAAAGCGCACCTGCCGTGTCCTCGAATCCCGCAGAACCGAAAGCAGCGGGGGGAGCGATTGTTGCAGGGCTGGCAGCCGGTGCATTGACTGTCATGGTCACCTGGATCTGGCTGTCCGACCAGGCCTACAACATCGGGCCGGTTGCCGTGACCTATGAAATCGCGACGCGTGTGCTGATCCCGTTGGCGGCCGCCCTATGGATATTGGCAGGTACGTATCAGGTCGTGCGCGGCGATGTGAAAGCGCCTGCCGCCAATCCTTTCATGAGCCTGTTCGGTATTCTTGCGCTGCTTGCAACCTGGTCGTCACTGGCCTTGATGTTCATCATGGGCAAAGGCTTGCTGCTGCTGACTTTCCTCGCCATTATCTGGTGCGCGGATATCGGCGCCTACTTCGCTGGCCGTGCATTTGGCAAACGCAAGCTGGCGCCGCGAGTCAGTCCGGGCAAATCCTGGGAAGGGGCCATTGCCGGCGTGGTTGCCGCTGTGGTCTGGGGGGCTGCCACCATGGGCTGGGAAGGCAGTTTCGCGAACCATCTGTTCCGTTCCTGGTCGTATGCTGCATTGCCCTGGGTTGCCTTTATCGCCATGCTTTCCATTGTGGGCGATCTGTTCGAGTCTCTGCTCAAGCGTCGCGCGGGCATGAAGGATTCCAGCGGATTGCTGCCTGGGCATGGCGGTGTCCTGGATCGTATTGATGCTATCCTGCCGACTGCTCCACTGGCATTGATGCTGCTAATTCATGGAATCAGCTATGAATACATCCCCTAACGCAGGCCGTGCTTTTAGCAGCGAAGCCGACAATCTTCCGGAGAGTGATGAGGTGCCTGCCGCAGTCATTTCCCCCCAGCGGGAAACCGTTATCGTTCTGGGGGCAACAGGATCCGTCGGAGAGAGTACGCTGGACGTCATCGGCCGCCATGCCGGACGTTTCCAGGTCTATGCGTTGAGCGCGCGCACCCGCATGGAACGCCTGGCTGCGCAAGCGCGCCAGCATCGTGCCCATGTTGTCGTGGTGCCCGACCAGGCTGCGAGCGAACGTTTTGAGCGCGCCTATGGCACTGATCTGCCGCTACCCGAAATTCGTGTAGGAGATGCCGCTCTGGCGGACACAGCCGCCGACCCCGGCGGCCATACCGTTGTGGCCGCCATTGTGGGGGCTGCCGGCTTGCCCGCCGCACTGGCTGCGGCTTCCGCAGGCAAGCGGATACTGCTCGCAAACAAGGAAGCGCTGGTTGCGGCCGGTGGCCTGTTCATGCGTGAAGCGCGCAATAGTCGCGCCCAACTGTTGCCCATAGACAGCGAACACAACGCAATTTTTCAATGTTTGCCAGTCAAGGCAGATGCCGCGACAGCATGCGCTTCGTCCGGTGTGCGCCGTCTGGTTCTGACCGCATCGGGTGGCCCTTTCAGGCGTTGTCACTGGAAAGACCTGGAGGCCGTCACGCCCGCTCAGGCCTGCGCCCATCCCAACTGGAGCATGGGGCGCAAGATTTCTGTCGATTCCGCCACCATGGTGAACAAAGGGCTGGAGGTGATTGAAGCCTATTGGCTGTTCGGGATGTCGCCGGAGCGCATCGAAGTGCTGGTGCATCCTCAAAGTATCATTCATTCCCTGGTGGAATATGAGGATGGCTCCATGCTGGCCCAGCTGGGGCAGCCGGACATGCGTATTCCCATTGCCCACGCCCTGGGTTTCCCGGAACGCCTGGCCAATGGTGTCGGGCCGCTGGATTTGGCCCGCCATGGGCGCCTGGATTTTGAACCGCCTGACTACGAGCGTTTCCCGTGCCTGGCGCTGGCCTATGCGGCCTTGCGCGACGGGCAGGGCGCCTGTATCGCGCTCAACGCCGCCAATGAGGTGGCAGTGGCCGCGTTCCTGGAGGGGCGCTTGCCTTATACCTGGATTTCCAGGGTAATCGAGGCGGCTCTTGAATGGCATGGCGGGCAGGCAGCCCAGGCCCTGGATAGCCTGGATACCGTACTAGATTATGATTTGCGTGCGCGCCGCTATGTCGCCAACCTGGGGCTGGCAGCCTGACGCCGCAGCACTTGCGGCCCGGGCCAGCGGTTCCGCCAGCTCACGCTGGCATGCAATGGGATTTATGTGTTTTATACCTTAATTACTTTTCTGGTCGCGCTGGGTATTCTGGTCACTATCCACGAGCTGGGCCACTATAGCGTTGCACGCTGGTTCAACGTGCGCATTCTGCGTTTTTCCGTTGGCTTTGGCAGGGTGCTGTGGCATCGGCGCGATGCCCGTGGCACGGAATGGGCAGTGTCGATGATTCCGCTGGGTGGCTACGTCAAGATGGCAGACGACGGCCCCGGTGGCGAAACAGCCATAGGCGCCGGCAGAGGGATTCCCTTTAATCATCTCAATGTCTATCGGCGTATTGCGGTCGTGCTGGCCGGGCCGCTTTGCAATCTGCTGCTGGCTGCCGTCCTGTATGCAATCCTCGGGATGATGGGCAGCCGCGAACCCCAGCCGATTCTCGCTGAACCGCAGGAAGGCAGCGCTGCGGCGCAGGCCGGTATTGCCAGCGGAGACCGTATTCAGGCTATAGATGGCCGCAAGGTGGAAACCTGGGGGGATGCCCGCTGGTTGTTGCTGGACAAGCTGACAGCCGGCGGAACATTGCAGCTGGATGTCCTGGATCGTCATGGTCAGCTGCGTCAGCGCACGCTGGTATTGCAGGGGGATCGCCTGGAGCAGGATAAGGATCCCCTGATCGGCGCTGGCCTGGCGCTGGAAGCGTCCAACCCCTATATCCGTGGTGTCATCAGTGGTGGTGCAGGGGAGGCAGCAGGCTTGCAGGCGGGTGATAAGGTGTTGCGCGCCGGAGCGCTCGAAGCGCCGGATGTGACGCGCCTGCTTGCAGAGATCCAGGCGCATGCCGGCCAGCCTTTGGTGCTGCAAGTGCAGCGTGGCGATGGCCAGCAACAAGTCGTCGTCGTGCCGGAAGAAACCCGTCTTGAGGACGGGAACATCGTAGGCCGCATAGGCGCGCAACTGGCCGCCGAACTGCCCATGGTGGATCGGCGTTACGGCCCGCTGGAGGCTATTTCCCATGGTTTCGTGCGCACCTGGGAAACGTCCCTGTTCACGCTGCGCATGATGGGACGCATGCTGACCGGTGCGGTTTCGTGGCGCAACATCAATGGCCCGGTTGCCATTGCCGACTATGCCGGCCAAAGTGCGCGGGTAGGGCTGGATGCCTATATCGGCTTTCTGGCATTGCTCAGCGTCAGCCTGGGCGTCTTGAATCTTCTCCCTATCCCCACACTTGATGGTGGCCATCTGCTGTACTATCTCGCAGAAATCGTCCGTGGCCGCCCCTTGCCGGACAACTGGCTGGAAGTTGGCCAGCGTTTTGGCATGATATTACTGGCCGCATTGATGGGGCTGGCCCTGTTTAACGATATCGGGCGAATTACTGCCCGTCTTTTCAGCTAATTGCGTGTCATTTAAAATCCTTCGCCATTTGTCCGATCAAGGATCGTCCAGGATGTCTGTTTCTCGGAGTTTTCAGCGCAGCGGCCTCAAGCTCAAGCGCCTTGTTCTGCCCGGCTTGCTGGCCGCCTTGATCTGGCCGTCCGCTGCGAGCGCTTTCGACCCCTTTGTCGTGCGTGACATCCGCGTGGATGGCCTGCAGCGTACCGATCCCGGTACCGTGTTCGGTTATCTGCCGGTGAAAGTCGGGGAAACCTTCTCCGAAAGCGATGCATCAGCCGCCATTCGCCGTCTTTATGCGACGGGCTATTTCAATGATGTGCGCATAGAAACCGACAATGACGTCGTTGTCGTGGTCGTTCAGGAACGGCCGACGATTGCCGCCATCAATTTCAACGGCATGCGTGAATTTGATGCAGACGCCATCAAGAAATCGCTGCGCGAGGTCGGTTTTGGCGAAGGCCGGATTTTCGACCGCTCGATGCTTGAGCAGGCTGAGTTCGAACTCAAGCAGCAGTATCTGGCCAAAGGTAAGTACGGCGTCGAGATCAGTGCGACGATCACGCCTTTGCCGCGCAATCGGGTCGGGGTTAACTTCGAAGTATTCGAAGGGCAGGTCGCCCGGATCAAAGATATCCATATCGTCGGCAATGAGGCTTTCTCTAGCAGCACACTGCTCGACGAAATGCAATTGACGACACCGGGCTGGATGACCTGGTACACCGGGACCGACAAATATTCGCGTGAAAAGCTGGAAGGCGATGTTGAGGCCCTGCGCTCCTATTACATGGACCGCGGCTATCTCGAATTTTCCGTCGAGCCTCCGCAAGTCACGATCTCGCCGGATCGCAAGGACATCTTCATCACGGTGACGGTGCATGAAGGCAAGCCTTACAAGGTTTCCAATGTGAAACTGGCCGGCGATCTGCTGGGGCTGGACGAACAGTTGCAAAAACTTGTGACAGTCAAGCCTGGCGACACCTTTTCGGCCAGCGAAACGAATGCCACGGCCAAGGCTATCAGCGATTATCTGGGCGACCTTGGCTATGCCTTTGCCAACGTCAACCCGAATCCGATCCTGAACCGTGAAACCGGCGAAACGGAACTGACCTTCTATGTCGATCCGAGCCGCCGCGTGTATGTGCGCCGTATCGAAATCGGCGGCAACACCCGTACCCGGGATGCCGTGATCCGCCGCGAACTGCGCCAGCAGGAAGCGGCCTGGTACGATGCGAGCAATATTCGCATGTCTCGCGACCGTGTGGATCGCCTGGGCTACTTCAATGAAGTCAGCGTCAATACTCATCCGGTTCCCGGCACGATTGACCAAGTCGATGTCTCCGTTGACGTGAAGGAAAAACCCACCGGCATGATCAATCTCGGGGTGGGCTATGGCTCGACCGAAAAAGCGATTCTGTCGGCTGGTATCAGTGAAGACAACGTGTTCGGCAGCGGCACCAACCTGACGTTCAACGTCAATACCAGCCGTTCCAACCGTGCGGCAGTGCTGTCGCACACGGATCCCTACTGGACGCGCGATGGCGTGAGCCGCTCGACCTCGCTGTATTACCGCTCCATCAAGCCGTTCTACAACAACGATGGTGACTACCGCGTGCGCGCCATGGGCCTGGGCCTGAATTTCGGTGTGCCCATTTCGGAACTTGACCGCATCTTCCTGGGTGTCAATTTCGAACGCAATGAGCTGTCGCTGTATAGCAATTCGCCGCTGGCCTATGAGGAGTTCGTTGAGCAGTACGGTTCCAAGACCAATGCCATGATCTTCTCGATCGGTTGGGCCAAGGACAGCCGGGATAGCGCTCTGGCGCCGAATTCCGGTAGCTATACCCGCTTGAAGGCTGATTTCTCCACGCTGGATCTGAAGTACTACATGCTCAGCGCCCAGCACCAGTATTTCCTGCCGCTGAACCGCAGCTTCACGCTGGCGTTCAACGGTATGGTGGATTATGGTAAGGGCTACGGTGGCAAGGGCTACCCGCTGATCAAGAACATCTACGCTGGTGGCCTGGGTACCGTACGCGGCTACGAAGGCTCCTCGCTCGGCCCGAAGGATAGCCGCACCGGTAACTACCTCGGCGGCTCCAAGCGCGTCGTTGGTAACGTCCAGCTTTATCTGCCATTCCCCGGTGCGCAGCGCGACCGTAGCCTGCGCTGGTTCCTGTTTGCTGACGCCGGTCAAATCTACAGCGACAACCAGAACATCGACTTCGGTGATCTGCGTTATTCTGCCGGTATCGGCCTGTCGTGGAACTCACCGATGGGCCCATTGCAGATTTCCTATGGTCGGGCGCTCCGCGACAAGCCGGGTGACGAAAAGCAGAGCTTCCAGTTCCAGATCGGAACCGCTTTCTGATTTCCCGGTCTATGATGCTGGTGGCACAATAACCCTTTGCTAAAATTTCCTTTCATTCAGGGATTTCTATGACGTCTGTTTCCGCGATCAAACCGTTTGCCTCGGCCCGCAGCAAGTATGCGAGCGTAGCTCGGCGTGTTTCCCTCGGTCTGTCGGCGTGCCTGGTCGCCAGTGTGATGGCCGCTCCGGTACAGGCTCAGGGCTCCAAGGTCGGTTTCGTCAACTTGGATCGCATTCTGCGCGACTCGGCACCTGCCAAGGCAGCCCAGATCAAGCTGGAATCCGAATTCAAGTCTCGCGACGATGAAATCCAGCGCCTGGCCAATACGCTGCGCAACGAGTATCAGAAGCTCGACAAGGACGGCCCCGTTCTGTCCGAAAGCGACCGTGTCAAGCGCGAGCGCAACATTTCCAACATGGATGTGGATCTGCAGCGCAAGCAGCGCGAGTTCCAGGAAGACCTGAACCGCCGCCGCAATGAAGAGTTCGGCAACATCATCGACAACACCAACGCTGCGATTCAACGTATCGCTGAACAGCAGAATTACGACCTGATCCTGCAAAATGCAGTGACGGTCAATCCGCGTGTCGATATCACCGATCAGGTGATCCAGGCCATGGGCAAGTAAGGTTGCCCCATGCCTTTGTTGCTGGATGACGCCAGGGCACCGTCCCTGTCCGCATTGTTTGCGGAAGTTGACGCGCACGGCTTGCCCTGGCGCCTGGAAGCCGGCAGTGCGGGCGAGCCCCGTATTGCCGGTTTGGCGCCGCTGACCCATGCCGGCGCCAACGAACTTTCCTTCCTATCCAATCACCGCTACCTGGATCAGTTGGCGCACAGCAGGGCAGGGGCAGTCATCCTGCCCGCTGCGGCTGCCGCCAGCCTGCCCGATAGCGTCGCGTTTGCCCGCGTCATTTGCGAACAGCCGTACCTGCTGTATGCGCGAGTGGCGCAGTGGTTCGCCCAGGCGCGCCGCTCGGGCCTGACCCCCCGTGTCCACCCGAGCGCGGTCGTGGCAAACGACGCACTCATTGAAGCCGATGTTGAACTCGGTCCATTCTGCGTGGTGGAAAGCGGTGCTGTCGTTAGGCGCGGCAGCGTGATCGGGGCCGGTACGGTGATCGGTGCCCGCAGCGTCGTCGGGGAAGACTCCCTGCTGCACCCGCGTGTCGTGCTTTACAGCGATGTTCGCCTGGGCGCTCGAGCCATCGTGCATAGCGGTGCCGTGCTGGGGGCAGATGGTTTTGGTTTCGCGCCTGACCCCACTCGTGGCGGCTGGAGCAAGATTCCCCAGTTCGGTGGCGTGAGCATCGGCAATGATGTCGAAATCGGCGCCAATACCACGATTGATCGTGGCGCACTGGACGACACCATCATTGCCGATGGCGTCAAGCTGGATAACCAGATCATGGTTGCGCATAACGTCCAAATCGGCCCGCATACAGCGATTGCTGCCTGCGTTGGCATTGCCGGCTCGACTCATATCGGTGCGCGCTGCACGATCGGCGGGGCCTCGATGATTTCCGGGCACCTGGTGCTGGGCGACGATGTGCATGTTTCCGGCGGCACGGCCGTGACCTCCAGCATCAACAAGCCTGGCCGCTATACCGGCGTGTATCCCTATGCCGAACATGGCGAGTGGCAGCGCAATGCCGCCGTCATTCAGCAATTGGGCTCCTTGCGCCGCCGCGTACGGGCACTAGAAAAAGATTAACCGCCAAACTGGTGCCGGCGACAGTACGCAGAACCGTTCTGTTGACCGGCTACCGTCATGACTTAGGTACTGTATTTATGGAATTGGATATCAAGGGAATTCTAGATCGGCTGCCGCATCGTTATCCCATGCTGCTGATTGATCGCGTGATCGAAATGACGCCGGGCAAGTCCATCGTTGCGATCAAAAATGTCAGCATCAACGAGCCGTTCTTTACCGGGCACTTCCCTGATCTGCCGGTCATGCCTGGCGTTCTGATCCTCGAAGCCATGGCGCAGGCAGCTGCGCTGTTTTCGTTCTCCAACGACTCGGGCGACGATTCAGGCATTGGTGCCAGCAATGGCAATGTTTATTACTACGTGGGTATCGACAACGCCCGCTTCCGCCGTCCGGTTGTGCCGGGTGACCAGCTGCGCATCGAAGTCGAAGCCGTGCGTTTGAGCCGTGTCATCTGTAAATACAAGGGGCGCAGCCTGGTTGACGGTCAGGTGGCCGCCGAAGCTGAATTCATGTGCGCCATTCGTCAACGGAATAGCTGAACATGAGCGTAGAAATCCATCCCACCGCGCAGGTTGATAGCCGCGCGGAGCTTGCTGACGGTGTCAGCATCGGTGCTTTCAGCATCATCGGCCCCAATGTCCGCATCGGGGAAGGAACGTCGATCGGCCCGCATTGCATCGTGGATGGATTGACTACCATTGGCCGCAATAATCGCTTCTACCGTTTTTGCTCCATCGGCGGCGAGCCGCAGGACAAAAAGTATGCCAATGAACCGACCCGCCTGGAAATCGGTGATGGCAATACGGTACGCGAGTATGTGACCTTCAATACCGGCACGGTTCAGGATAACGGCGTTACCCGCATCGGCAGCGACAACTGGATCATGGCTTATGTCCACGTTGCCCATGATTGCGTCATTGGCAACCACACCATTCTCGCCAATGGTGTGCAGTTGGGCGGGCATGTCCATATCGGTGATTGGGCCATTCTGGGCGGCCTGACCGGCGTGCACCAGTTCAGCAAAATCGGTGCCCATGCCATGATCGGCGGCAATAGCTCCTTGATGCAGGATGCGCCGCCCTATGTCCTGGCTGCCGGTAATCCGTGCAAGCCCCATGGTGTGAATACAGAAGGGCTGCGTCGCCGCGGCTTTGACGCCGAATCCATTTCCGCGCTTCGGGAAGCCTATAAGCTGGTCTATCGCCGCGGCCTGAAACTGGATCAGGCGCTAGAAGCGCTGGCCAATCTGGCCGCAGAACGTCCGGCCGCGACAGCAGCGATTGCCGTCATGCAGGACTTCCTCACGGACGCCACGCGCGGGGTCATCCGCCCATGATGTCAGGTGTCGGCTTGGCCAGGGACGAAGGCGCGCCAGTCATCGGCATGGTGGCAGGCGAACCCTCTGGCGATCTGATCGCTGCCCGTGTCCTGGCCGGCTTGCAGCACCAGGTGCCCAATCTGCGTTGCCAGGGGATCGGCGGCCCGAGGCTGCAAGCCCAGGGACAAGAGATCTGGCATCCCATGCATGCGCTGACCGTCTTTGGCTATGTCGATGCGCTCAAGCGTCTGCCCTCGCTGCTGCGCACCTACGGTGACGTCAAGCGGCGTTGGCTGGCGCAACCGCCAGGCGTATTCGTCGGCATTGATGCGCCGGATTTCAATCTCAAACTGGAACTGGCCTTGCGACAGGCTGGTATTCCTACCGTGCATTTCGTCGGCCCGTCCATCTGGGCCTGGCGCTATGAACGCATCCACAAAATTCGTGAAGCCGTCTCGCACATGCTGGTATTGTTCCCTTTTGAAGAGGAGCTTTACCGCAAGGAAGGCGTGCCGGTGACCTATGTCGGTCATCCCTTGGCCAGCAATATTCCCATGCAGCCGGATCGCGCTGCCGCGCGCCAACGTCTGGGGCTGTCCGGGAACGAACGCATCCTGGCGATCCTTCCAGGCAGCCGTCGTTCTGAAATCGAACTGATGGCCCCGCGTTTCCTGCAGGCGGCACAGCGCCTGTGCCGTGATGAACCCGGCCTGGTGTGCCTGGTGCCCATGGTCAACGCCGAACGCAAGGCCCAATTCGAGGCGGTGCTGCAGCAGTATCCCGTACCCGGATTGCGCTGCATTACACAGGAAGATGTGGCACCCAGCGGGCAGGACAGTGACAGCTGGCCCGTGGCCTGGCATGTCATGGAAGCCTGCGACACGGCCCTGGTCACCAGTGGTACGGCTACGCTGGAAACCGCCTTGTTCAAGCGTCCCATGGTGATTTCCTATGTCCTCTCGCCCTGGATGCGGCGCCTGATGTCCTGGAAATCCGGGCAACAGCGTCCTTATGTACCTTGGGTGGGTTTGCCCAATGTATTGTTGCGCGACTTTGCCGTGCCAGAACTGCTGCAGGATGACGCCACGCCCGAAAAGCTGGCGCAAGCGGTTCGTTTCCAATGGGATGATGCGGCAGGGACTGCGCGCATCGAAGCGCGCTTTAGCGAGCTGCACAGTGTTTTGCGGCAAGATACGGCACGCCTGGCGGCTGATGCCATACTGGAGACGGCAGAGCATGGGGCAAGCTGATTTGTTCGCTGCCGCTGCGCCGGCAGTGACGGAAGTGGCTGGCGTGGACGAGGCGGGCAGGGGGCCCTTGGCCGGCGCTGTGTATGCAGCGGCGGTCATTCTGCCTGAGCAGCATACGATCGTCGGTCTGGCTGACTCCAAGGCCTTATCTGCCAAACAGCGTGACAAGCTGGCCTTGCAGATCCGCGAGCAGGCTCTGGCCTGGCATATCGCCAGTGCTTCGGTCGCGGAAATCGACGATCTGAATATCCTGCATGCCACCATGTTGGCCATGCGGCGCGCCGTTGAAGGGCTGGGTGTCAGGCCCGAGCTTGCGCTGATTGATGGCAACCGTGTGCCTGCCGGACTGCCTTGTCATGCTAGCGCCATTGTGAAGGGCGATGCCACAGAGCCTGCCATTTCGGCTGCATCCATCCTGGCCAAGACCGCGCGTGATGCCGAGCTGCTCAGCCTGCACGAGCGCTATCCCCAGTACGGCTTCGACCAGCACAAAGGCTATGGAACGGCGCTACACCTGGCAGCTCTGCGTACGCACGGCCCATGCCCGGAACACCGCCGTAGCTTTGCGCCGGTACGCAAGAGCCTCGAATCCTGAGCCTGGCCCGGCAGGGCCTTGCACGGCGCAGCATCGGAATAGAATTTGCATAACATGAAGCACATCGCCTCGCGGGATAATCCGCTGTACCGTCAATTGCGCGCCCTGGCTGGCGGCCACCGCAAAAGCGGGCAGCTGCTGATCGAAGGCCCGCATCTCTGTCAGGCCTGGCTGGATAGCTACGGTTTGCCGGCCATCGCGGTGTTTGATGAAGCCCGCCTGTCGCGTCCGGAACTGGCGGCGCTGGCCGATGCCGTGCGCAGCCTGGCACCGGCGGCGCGTATTGCGCTGGCATCCGGCATGATGGATGCGCTGGAGGACGCCGAACATGGCCAGGGCGTCATGTTCGTGGTCGAGCCGCCAGCGGTGCCCAGCCCCCGTGGGGACGTACCGGCACTCTGGCTGGATCGGGTGCAAGACCCTGGCAACGTGGGCACCTTGCTGCGCCTGGCAGCGGCCGCCGGCTTGCAGCAGGTCATCCTCTCCAACGGCTGCGCCCATGCCTGGTCACCCAAGGTGTTGCGCAGTGCCCAGGGCGCCCATTTCTCCTTGCAGATTGTTGAAAGGGCCGATTTGGCGGCCTTGCGGCCGGCCCTGCGCATTCCCTTGCTGGCGACGGCGCTGGATGGCTCGGAGGACCTGTTCGACACCGAATTGCCGCAGGCGTGCGTCTGGCTGTTCGGTCATGAAGGCCGAGGCGTCAGTGAAGAACTGTTGCAGCTGGCAGATAAACGCGTGCGTATTGCGCATACGCCAGCCGTAGAATCCCTGAATGTTGCGGCGGCTGCGGCGATCTGCCTGTTCGAACAGCGGCGCCGTTTCCGGTCTGCCTGATGTGCCGTCTTGCCTGGGCTGCGTCTTTGCGGGCAGCAGGCAGGGTGCGGCTAACGCATCTCCAAAGGTGATAACTTGAAAAAACCCGTAGCAGTAGTCATGATGTGGGTGTCGCTGGGCTTGGGTGCACCCGCAGTTGCGGCAGATCCTCCGCCCATGGATCGTGTGTATCAAGGCCCCATCCGGCTGCCGGATTTTGCTGGGCGGGATCGCGATTATGCGAATTACCGCACTCGCATCACCAATGAAATGCGGAGCGGCCCCAATTTTGCGGGCCACTATGCCATCGTGGAAATCGGCTGCGGCACCAGCTGCCGATTTGCATTCGTTGGTGATGTCGCCACTGGCCAGGTATTCGGGTTCCCTTATGGCGGCGAAAATTATTATTCGTTGCAGTTAAATTACAGTGTCAAAAGCAACGACGTATCCATGAAATGGATAGAAGGGGACGACTGCCTGCACAACTCCCTGACATGGACTGGCAGGAATTTCAGCGCTGGCAGCCCGACGGTCGTCGGGCCCCAAGACATGTGCGAATAAAAACCGGCTCACGGAACCGCACCCCAAAAGCTGGACGTCAGTCCGGCCTTTGGGGTTTTTTCATGCTTAGTAGGAACGAGCGCTGAGGCCGACTTCTTCCATGATGGTGGTCGAGATTTCCTCAATCGACTTGGTCGTGGTGGAAAGCCAGGAGATGCCTTCGCGACGCATCATGCGTTCCGCAGCGGCCACTTCATCACGACATTGCTCCAGCGAAGCATATTGGCTGCCCGGCCGGCGCTCATTGCGGACTTCAGACAGGCGCTCGGGCTGGATGGTCAGGCCGAACAATTTCTTGCGGTAGGGCTGCAGCGTGGCAGGCAGCTGGCCGCGATCGAAATCTTCGGGAATCAGCGGGAAATTGGCAGCCTTGATGGCATATTGCATGGCCAGATACAGGCTGGTGGGCGTCTTGCCACAGCGTGAAACACCCACCAGGATGACATCGGCCTGTTCCAGTCCATGAACGAACTGCCCGTCGTCGTGCGCCAGGCTGAAGTTGATCGCGTTAATGCGGCGCAGATACTGCTCGGAGGTTGCACCCATGTGCGAGCGGCCGATGGAATGGCTGGATTTCACCCCCAATGCCTGCTCCACCGGTGCCACGAAGGCGCCGAACAGGTCCAGGAACACGCAAGGTGCGCTGCTGACACGAGCCTTGATGGCAGGGTCCACCAGCGTACTGAACACGATGGGCTGCAAGCCCTTGTTTTCATTCACGCATTGCTCGATACGCGCAATCGCCTGGTCCGCCTTTTCCAGTGTGTTGATGAACGGGATACGCGTACTATTGAACTTTACGGTCTCGAATTGGGACAAAACCGAGTGGCTGAAAGTGTCGGCAGTAATACCGGTGCCATCCGAGACGATAAAGACAGTACGTTCAAGTTGTTGATTAGTCATATTTTTTCGTTTTAAGCGCCAAAATGGCGGCAGGGGCGGTACAATTCCGAGCCTTCAGAAGTCACACGATCAGGCCTGTCAGGCTGGTTGGGTCAGGGCATCTGCGGTAAAGCCGCATGCAGGTACGCTGACCCAACTCGCTTTCTATCCATTGTAAAGGTGACTTCATGTCTTATGTCGTTTCGTTCGAGCAGCTCCGCATGACGGATGTGGACTCGGTAGGAGGAAAAAACGCATCGCTAGGTGAAATGATCAGCCAGCTGGCCAGCGCAGGTGTGCGCGTGCCCGGCGGCTTCGCCACGACTGCTGAAGCGTTCCGCGATTTCCTCAAGCTCTCGGGCTTGGGTGACCGTATCGCCGAGCGCCTTTCCACGTTGAATCCGGAAGATGTGCGCGAGCTGGCAGACGCCGGCGCGCAGATCCGCCAATGGATCATCGACACGCCGCTGCCTGAAGCGCTGGAAAGCGCCATCCGTACCGCCTTCGCCGAACTGGACGCAGACGGCAAGGGTTCGTTTGCCGTGCGTTCTTCGGCAACGGCAGAAGACCTGCCCGACGCCTCGTTCGCTGGCCAGCAGGAAACCTATCTGAACGTGGTCGGCATCGACGATGTGCTGGAAAAAATCCATCACGTCTTCGCATCGCTGTACAACGATCGTGCCATTTCCTACCGCGTGCACAAGGGCTACGCCCACGCTGATGTCGCTCTGTCGGCTGGCGTGCAGCGCATGGTGCGCTCCGACAAGGGCAGCGCCGGCGTGATGTTCACGATCGACACCGAATCGGGCTTCCAGGATGTCGTGTTCATCACCTCGTCCTACGGCCTGGGCGAAACGGTGGTGCAGGGCGCCGTCAATCCTGACGAATTCTATGTCTTCAAGCCGGCACTGGCTGCAAACAAGTACCCCATCATCAGCCGCCGCATCGGCTCCAAGCTGATCAAGATGGAGTTCAACCCCGAGCGTACCGGCGGCCACGCCGTCCGCACGGTGGATGTTCCGGTTTCCGAGCGCAATCGTTATTCGCTGACCGACGAAGAAGTCATCGAACTGGCGCGCTATGCCGTCATCATCGAAAAACACTACGCCCGTCCGATGGATATCGAATGGGGCCGTGATGGGGTCGATGGCAAGCTCTACATTCTCCAGGCTCGTCCTGAAACCGTGAAGTCGCAACAAGGCGAAAACGATGTCCAACAGCGTTTCCGCCTGAAAGCAACCGGTGATGTGCTGATTACTGGCCGTGCAATCGGACAGAAAATCGGCGCAGGCCCCGTGCGCATCGTGGCTGATATCGCTGAAATGGACAAGGTTCAGCCCGGCGATGTGCTGGTGACCGACATGACCGATCCCAACTGGGAACCGGTGATGAAGCGCGCATCGGCCATCGTGACCAACCGTGGCGGCCGTACCTGCCACGCAGCCATCATTGCCCGCGAACTGGGCATCCCGGCGGTCGTGGGCTGCGGTGAAGCCACCGACGTCCTGAAGGAAGGCCAGCAAGTGACGGTTTCGTGCGCCGAAGGCGACGAAGGCCGCATCTATGACGGTCTGATCGAGACCGAAGTCGAGGAAGTGCGCCGTGGCGCCATGCCGGAAATCGACGTCAAGATCATGATGAACGTCGGCAATCCGCAACTGGCCTTCGATTTCGCGCAGATCCCGAATGCCGGTGTGGGCCTGGCCCGCCTGGAATTCATCATCAACAACAATATCGGTATCCACCCGAAGGCTGTGCTGGATTATCCGAATGTGGACAGCGAACTGAAGAAGGCCGTGGAATCGGCGGCTCGTGGCTACGCCAGCCCGCGCGCTTTCTTCGTCGAGAAGCTGGCCGAAGGTATTGCCACCATCGGCGCCGCCTTCTATCCGAAGCCTGTCATCCTGCGTATGTCCGACTTCAAGTCGAACGAATATCGCAAGCTTGTCGGTGGTTCGCGCTATGAGCCCGAGGAAGAGAACCCCATGCTGGGCTTCCGTGGCGCATCGCGCTACATCGCCGAAGACTTCGCCGAGTGCTTCCGCATGGAATGCGAAGCCCTGAAGAAGGTGCGCGAGGAAATGGGCCTGACCAACGTCGAAATCATGGTGCCGTTCGTGCGTACCGTGAAACAGGCGGAAAAGGTCATCGGCCTGCTGGCTGACAACGGCCTGGTGCGCGGTCAAAACGGCCTGCGTGTCGTGATGATGTGCGAAGTGCCGTCCAACGCCATCCTGGCCGAACAGTTCCTGGAACACTTCGATGGTTTCTCGATCGGTTCGAACGACATGACCCAGCTGACCCTGGGCCTGGATCGCGATTCCGGTATGGAGCTGCTGGCAGCCGACTTCGATGAGCGTGATGAAGCCATCAAGTTCATGCTGAGCCGCGCCATCCAGGCTTGCCTGAAGGCTGGCAAGTATGTCGGCATCTGCGGCCAAGGCCCCAGCGATCACCTGGACTTCGCCCAATGGCTGAAAGACGAAGGCATTCTGTCGATCTCGCTGAACCCGGATACCGTGGTTGATACGTGGCAGAAGCTGGCGAAGGCAGGCAGCTAAGCTGAGTTCGCCCTGGCGGCCTGGGGGTTTCTGCAAGCCCCTGTGCTCCGAAGCCTAGCCGACGCAGCGGTATCCGCGCAGAACGCGCCTCTGGTACCTGTGAGCGGTGAACTGCACCCCAGATGTTGGACATGAAGCCAACCCTGGGGTGTTTTCTATTCAGCGCGTACTTCCAGGCATCCGCAATGGCCCCGCTCAGTGCGCCGGCGACTCGCTGGCTACTGATGTGGTTGCGGTTTGCTCAGCAAGGCGAATGCCACAACCACTGCTGCGCCAACCAGAATGGAAGAGGCCAGATAGACTGCAGACATCCCCCAATTCCGTGCCACCAGGCCGGCCAGCGGGCTGGTAATTCCCATGGATATATCCAGGCATGCCACGTATGCGCCCATGGCCAGGCTGCGGCTCTGAGGCGGTGCACGGCGCACGGCCTCCACGCCGAAGCCGGGAAAGGCCAGCGAGTAACCAAAACCGCTCAGCGCCGCCCCCAGATAGGCTAGGCCTGAGGAATCGGCCATCCAGATCAGCAACTGCCCCACCATCTCCACGATGACGCATACCAAGGCGACCCAAGCACCGCCGATACGATCCGGCAAATGGCCGAAGAAGATGCGTGCCAGGACAAAGGCGACACCAAAGGCGGTAAAGGCCAACGGCGCATTGTCCCAACCTTTGCTCGCGAACAGCAGCGCGATAAAAGCGGTAATCACGCCAAAGCCGATACTGCACAAAGCGAGCCCCAGGCCAGGCAGCCAGACGGAACCCAGCACCTTGTAGAACGATGCCCGACGTGTCGCCGAAGGCGGCACTTGCCGCATGCGGATGATGCAAGCCAGGGCCAGCAGAGGCAGCAGTATTGTGGCAACACCGATGCCGGTAAAGCCTTGGCGGGTATAGACCCAGCCGCCGGCAGGCGCGCCCAGGGCATAGGCTGCAAACATGGCCATCCCTGTCCAGGCCATGACTTTGCCTGCGCTGCCGGCCCCCACCAGGGCAATGCCCCAGCCCAGTGCCCCCGTAACGATCAGGCTCTCGCCAACCGCCAGCATGACGCGGCCGACCAACACCAACAATGTCGATGCCACCGGCGCATCGATGCACAGCATGGACAGCAGGTAGGCAATGCCAGAGGCTGAAGCCACCAGAAAACCCAGCGTTACGGCACGCCCTGGGCCTTGTACGTCAGCATGATTCCCTGCCCAAGGCCGGGAAAGCAGGGCGCCGACGAATTGCGCCCCCACCACAATACCGATCACCAGGGGGCCCATGCCCAAGCGGTCGTGCAGGTGCAGCGGCAAGACCGCCAGCTGCATGCCCATGTTGAAGAAGCTGATGAATACTGCGAAAGTGATGGGCAGTAGGACAAGAAACACATTGTCAGACTGGCGCCCGCTGATTGCTGAAGGCACGTGGCCCCCAGTATTTTGTTTATGCATGAAATAAACCTGTCTTGAAGAAATAGGCCATGACGCATGTCGGCGGCCATGGAATACGACGAAAACACGAATAATTCGTCGCATTCAGAATACGGCCTGGCCCAGGAATTTTCTATTCGCATGCGGGTTCGTATTCTTGGCAGGCATCAGATGTGCCGATTTCCATGCAAAACCGTTCAACATGAAGGCTTTATTCATAAAAACATCATCCCTGATGCATCGGCGGCGGAGTGTTGCCCGGAGACCATTCACATATGCACTCAAACTTCGTGAGGGCCGACCGGGAAGCTGCGCACCTGATCTGGCGCCATCGGGCGCATGGTGCGGCATGTTCCCGGCCTCGATACGGCTTTGGCTCGCCGCCTAGGCGCGACTTGCCACAGCCGATAGAATGCGGGCATCGTTTTTCCGTCTTACGCATTCTGTGCACAGGGAATCTGCCATGGCCTCACAGCTGCCTTTGAACCCCAGAAAAGAACCGCGTCAGGCCAGGTCTGAGGGCTTGGTCGCGGCCATACTGGAGGCAGCGGCCCAGGTGCTGGCCGAAGCCGGTGCCACCCGTTTCACAACCGCCAGGGTGGCAGAACGCGCAGGCGTCAGTGTCGGTTCGCTGTACCAGTATTTTCCTAACAAGGCAGCGATCTTGTTTCGCTTGCAGGTCGATGAGTGGCAGCGTACCAGCAGCATGATGCGCGGTATTGTCGAAGATACCAGCAAGCCGCCGCACGCCAGAATCCGCGAGCTGGTGCATGTGTTTTTCCGCTCGGAATGCGAAGAGGCGGATATGCGGGTTGCACTCAGCGATGCAGCGCCGCTGTATCGTGATACCCAGGAGACCAGTAAATTCCGCCGTTCTGGCCGGGAGATCATCCGGCAATATGTCAAGGATGCCTTGCCCGCGAACGTTCCCGCCCAGGAACAGGATACGGCGGCAGAAATATTGCGCCTGACGCTGACATCTGCGGGCAAGCGGTATTCCGAGTCGCCCAGAAGCCAGGAGGAAACCCTGCGCTATGCCGATGCCATGGCAGACATGTTCATTGCCTACATAGACACGCTGGCGGCACGCTACGCCAGCCAGGATTCGGCATGAAAATGCCGGTGTGGCCTGCCTGGGTTCAGGCAAATCACACCGGCAATCATGGCTGGCCGGACGCGGATTCCGGCATCAGCGCACGGGCGGACAGCGGCCTTAGCCGGCTGGCCACGCGAGAGATTTAGCGCTTGGGCGACACACGGCGGATGTGATCGCCGTTGGGATCATCAGCCCCTTTGGATTTGTTCACGACAAACACATGGCCCTTGCCGTCCGTGCCCAGGTGGTTGGGGTAGGTGCCTCCATCCAGGTTGGCCACGATCTTGCCATCCGCATCGACCACGGTAATGCTGCCGGCGCCACGGTTAGCCACATAGGCCAGGCCGCTGACCGCGTCGTAGCTTACATTGAGCGGACCTGCGCCAGTCTTGACATCGTGCAGCACCTTGCCATCGCGCAGATCCACGATCAGAAGATTGTCGCTACCTTGGGCCGTGACATACAGGCGCTGGCCTTCCGGGTTTACCGCGACGCCGATTGCAGAGCGAGTTCCCGGAATGTCGATGATGCGTTCGACTGTACCGCTGGCCGTGTCGATCACTGCCGCCTCAGGTGTGCTCATGCTGACGGTATAGAGCTTGCCGTTGGCAACGTCCAAGGCCAGGCTGGCAGGCGCGAAGTTTTCGCCGCGCACAGTGCTCTTCGGTTCAATGACCGTTAACGGTGCCAGGGTCTTGGCGTCGAATACGGCAATCTGCCCCGAGCCCGAAGCAAAGACTTTGCCGTTGGCGGTATCCACGACGATATCGCGGCCATGCGGCAACACCCCCGGCTCGAATTGCTTGACCAGCTTGAGGTCGCTGGCGCGATAGACCGCGACGGAGTTGTCGCGGGTATTGGTGGTCCAGACATTGCCGTTGACTTCGTCCACGCCCACGCCATAGACGGCATACAGATGGCCGTCATCCCGGCCTTCGACGGGCAGGGCATCGACCTGCGCCTCAATCGCCAGCGTTTCAGGGTTGAGCTTGAGCAACTTGGAGGCCTTGACCGGCGGACGCCCGACCGCAGAGGTCACATACAAGGCGTTGTTGCTCGGGCTGTACACAACCTGATAGAGCCCAGGTACCAGCTTTTTGCTATCTACCTGGAATTTTTCCGCGCCACTCAGCGGCAGGACGGGAGATATCTTCAGGTTATGGAGTGCCGTGGCATTGGGCTCGCTGGCATTGACGACGATGGCATGAAGGCCTGGTGCGGCATCGGCCGGAATCTCTATGCTTGCCTTGAACTCGCCTTTTTCATTGGCCTGGTAGGGCGTCTGGGGATTGAGGACCGTTTGCCCGCGCGTCAAGGTGATTTTCTGCCCAGGCACGAAAGAGACTCCCTCCAGCACGGCGTGACCGCCTGGAACAACGACATCCCTGACCCAGATCCGCCCCTTGAAATCAGCATCGGCCTGATCGAATGCCGACGCTGCACCCGCTATCGGCATGGCGCACATCAGGGCCAGGGTGAAGCTGGAAATGCGCCAACGCCGTGCGGCGGAAGAAGAGCTAGCAGTCATGTCTCTTACCTTTAGTCAGAAGAAGTGGGGAATGGGGCTAATGGAAACAATGCAGGGCATGGCTGGCGGGATTTCCCTGCGAGCCATGATCACTAAAAGAAATGATTCGCATCTTAAGTTCTGTTTTAAGAAAATCCGAGTCTTCACTGGAAACAAGCGAATATCTTTGGATTTCTTTGGAAAACTAGCCAGGATTTTATCGTGTTGTCGTAATAAAAAGACAATAACCATTCTCACTTACAGGGCTATTGAAAGCATTTGTTCCTGACGGGCTTGATTGAAAAGTGTTCGGCACGGACGCAAATGGCTGTCGAACGCTTCGCATCAACAGACCGCGGCTCGAACGGCCCGGGATGCTGCTGCTTGGCAAGAATTTTCCTGGACGAAGCAGAGGCAGGCAGGGGCTCACCGATCCATGGCCGGTGATTTCAAGGATGTGCCGCATGCCTTACGTGGCTTCACGATAAAATAGGCACTCTTTCGCCGCGATTGGCTGCCAGAGCGGGCATGCGAGCCGCCAGCGCCGTCTGTTGTGGAAGTTTCAGGAGCACACCATGTGGTATTGGTTCGGGTTGGCCGCGCTGACTTTGATTGGCGAGATAATGTCCGGCACGTTTTATCTGCTGCTGGCCACGCTTGGCCTTTTGGGGGCCGGCCTGGTCACGCTGCTGGGTGCCGGATTTGCATGGCAATTGCTGACTTTCGCGCTGGTTTCCCTGGCAGGGCTGATGGTCTTGCGCCGCTTTGGTATCCTGCGCCGCAAGCGAGGCGACCCCGCCCGTAGCATCAATCTCAATCTGGACATCGGACAGATCGTCGAAGTCAGCAGTTGGAGCCCGCAGGGCATTTCCCGTGTTTCCCATCGTGGTACGCAATGGGATGCCATTCCCGTCGATCCGTCCGCTCCTCTCGTTGTGGGGTCGCACCGCATTGTGGCCGTGGACGGTACCCGTCTTGTGCTTGCGGCGCTGACCTGAAACGCCATCGCCCACAGGCTCTGATTCCTGCCAGGCGATTTTTCTCCAAACCCGTTTTAAAAGGCTGGACGGAACCATGCAGTGGAACCTGAGCGACTCTTCGCTGTTTTTCATTATCCTGGCAGTGCTGGTGCTGCTGATTCTATTCAAAGCCGTTGCCATCGTTCCGCAGCAGAACGCCTGGGTCGTGGAACGCCTCGGGAAATTCGACCGGGTGCTGACACCCGGCGCGGGCTTTGTCATTCCGTTCATCGAGCGCGTCGCCTACAAGCACTTGCTCAAGGAAATTCCGCTGGATGTGCCCAGCCAGGTCTGCATTACGCGTGACAATACGCAGCTGCAGGTCGATGGCGTGCTGTATTTCCAGGTCACCGATCCGATGCGTGCGTCTTATGGCGCCTCCAACTACATTCTGGCCATTACCCAGCTGGCGCAGACGACGCTGCGTTCGGTCATCGGCAAGATGGAGCTGGATCGTACGTTCGAAGAACGCGAGATCATCAACAGTACCGTGGTCTCCGCGCTGGACGAGGCTGCCCTGAATTGGGGCGTGAAGGTTCTGCGCTATGAAATCAAGGATCTCACGCCGCCCAACGAAATTCTGCGCGCCATGCAGGCCCAGATCACCGCGGAACGTGACAAGCGCGCGCTGATCGCTGCCTCCGAAGGGCGCCGCCAGGAACAGATCAATATCGCGACGGGTGAACGAGAGGCCTTCATTGCCCGCTCCGAAGGGGAAAAACAGGCCCAGATCAACAAGGCACAAGGTGAAGCCGCAGCCGTCCTGGCCATTGCAGAAGCAACCGCTTCGGCCATCACGCAAGTCGCGCAAGCCGTGCGCCAGCCCGGCGGGCAGGAAGCCGTGAACCTGAAGGTGGCCGAGCGCTATGTGGATGCCTTCGGCGAGCTGGCCAAGAAGGGGAATACCCTGATCCTGCCGTCCAATATGGCGGACATGGGGGGGCTGGTTGCCTCCGCCTTGTCAGTGGTGAAGGGTGTCAAGAACCCGGACGTCTGAGCCCCCTGGTCAGGCCTGCTGCTCGCAGGCTGGGCCTTAAGGTTTTCCTGCGCCAGGCAGGCAGCGCTAGCATTTGCCTGAAGACAAAACGAAAAGGCTGGTACGGTATTGCCGTACCAGCCTTTTTTGCCGCACCAGCGATGGGTGCAGCGTGCTTCAGTCTTCCGAACGGCCGGCGCGATTGCGCGTATCGTGCTTCATGACACGCTCACGCTCGCGTTGCCAGTCCTTGTCACGCAAGGTATCCCGCTTGTCATGCAGTTTCTTGCCTCGGCCCAAACCGATTTCCAGCTTGATCCGGCCTTTTGCATAATGCAGGTTCAAGGGTACCAGGGCGTAGCCCCGCTGCTCGACCTTGCCGATCAGCTTGTCGATTTCTTCCTTTTTCAGCAACAGCTTGCGCGTGCGTGTTGCATCTGGGTGAATGTGGGTGGACACCGTAGGAAGCGGGCTGATGTGCATGCCCAGCAGCCATATTTCGCCGTTCAACACGACGACATAGCTTTCCTTCAGTTGCGCGCGTCCTCCGCGGATTGCCTTGACTTCCCACCCCTGCAGGACCAGCCCGGCTTCAAAGCGGTCTTCGATGAAATAATCATGGAATGCTTTGCGATTGTCGATGATGCTCATAGATGCCTGGGCCGGTTTTGTTTAACCGGCGTCGCCCGAACAGTTAAAATCCATCTATTCTATCTATTTGCGACAGGTAATGCATAAAGTACAACGCTCCGTCCTGGTCCCGCACCGCCCTGAACAGATGTTCGACCTGGTTGCGGATGTTGCCCGCTATCCCGAATTCATGCCCTGGTGTGGCGCGACGGAGGTGCTGCACAGCGATGAAAAGGGCATGCGTGCGTCGGTCACCATTTCATTTGCCGGCTTGCGGCAGAAATTCACGACCCAGAATACGCATGATTATCCGCGCAGCATCACACTGCAGTTGGTAGATGGACCGTTTTCCGCACTGACAGGGCGGTGGGAGTTCCTGCCGCTGGGAGAGGATGCCTGCAAAGTCATCTTTACGCTGGATTATGCGTTTTCCAGCCGGGCGCTGGAAGCGGTCGTCGGTCCGGTATTCAACCGCATTGCGTCCAGCTTCATCGATTCCTTTACCAAGCGCGCGCAAGCTTGTTATGGCAATGCCTGAGTCGTGCCCGTTGAATGCCGGCGGCGATCTGCGCGTGCAGGTTTGCTATGCCGAGGCCGGGCACGCCTGGCTCGAAGAATGCTGGCTGCCGCCCGGCGCCACGGTACGAGACGCGCTGCTGGCTGTGGAATACGAGGGTAGGGCGCCAGGGCAGCCGCTGGATGCCCTGGATCTGGGGGTTTTCGGCAAACGCTGCTCACTGGAGACGGCCCTGCATGATGGCGACCGGGTGGAAATCTATCGCCCGCTGGTATTCGATCCCATGGAATCGCGCCGGCGCAGGGCGGAGCTGAAAGCCCAGGGCATGCCTGGCATGCAGCGGCGCCGGCGCCGCCAGGGCTGACGCAAATCACAGTCTCGCAGCCGGGCGGGAACCGGCCCGGCCAGCGCCCGCTCAGTTTTCCGGCTTTTCCAATGGATAGGGCAGGCTGCCTATCGTAATGGCAGGCCCATCTACCGCCCCATAACGCAGCTCACCGGCGGCGAGCACATCCAGCGGTGCTTCCAGCAGGACGACGCCAGGCGCGCTGGCCACGACCCGACCGGCAGGTTCCTGGGGCCGAGCTGGATCAAAAACATCCGCTGCCGGATCGGCCAGCAACGTTGGGGCAGCATTCAAGGTACCGTAACCCATACGACGCTTCAGCGTGCCACGATAGTGGCTACGTGCCACGACTTCCTGCCCGGGGTAGCATCCTTTGCGGAAATTGATGCCGCCAATGCAGTCGAAATTGACGTTTTGGGGGACGAACAGATCTGCCGTGGCACCCCCTATCCAAGGAATACCGGCTCCCAGATGCGCCTGATACCAGGTCTCGGCGTCCATCGTCTGCGCGCCGGCCAATACCGGTGCTTCCATGTTCACAGGCAGGACAAACCATTGCAACGGCCCTGCGGGTGCCTGTGGCAAGGCAATCCAGGTGCCGCTGGGAAGGTCTGCCTTCTGCCAGGGTGTTTGGGGCAGGCTTCCGCCCGCGAGCTGTTCCGCCTGAGTCAATTGCTCGGCAGCCACGCTCGCCCCATAGACCGCTTGCGGGCTGGCAGAGATTTTGGCCTTGGCGCGCAAAATGAACATCGCCAGCCGGCGCGTCAGCGCGTCCGCGGCATCCCCGCGCGCCAGCAGCAAAATGTCTCCAGCCGCCTCAGGCGCCTGCCCGGAAGCCTGTTCCCCTGAACGCCAGACCAGCAAGCTGACCAGCAGGCGGCCCTTGGGGCTGCAATAACCCGCCAGCCTGGCCTCGGCTGGCCCCAGATGTTCAATGTCCTGGGTCAGCTGTCCATGCAGAAAACTGGCAGCATCCGCGCCGGTGACGCGGAAAACGGCAAATTCAGGCAGCGGCGTCAGGAAGAGCGGTGCCGCATCATTACCGTCAAGGGAATCTATGGTGGTCATTCTGGTCAAATCCGATGCAAGGAAACATGGCCCAGCCTGCCTGATGCCGATCAGGGGCTGCCATCGCCATATCAGGCAGCAGCAGCGCTGGCTGGCCGCTATCCTGGCAGGCAGGGCGAGACTCGTCCAATGGGCGAATATCGGCTTCATCATAACGTTTTACATGTACTATCGTCGCCTCATCGCATACTGATCCGCATCCGGGCAGGCGCTTGTGGCCCGCTCCATCCATGACATTGCTTTCACCATGAAATACCTGCGTCTGTTTCTTCTTTGGGTGCTGCTGCCTGCAGTCCTGTTGGTTGCTGCGGCCGGTGGCGCCGCCTGGTATTGGACGACACACCCCTTGGCCATGAGCCAGGAAAAAATAGACTTTGTGGTTGCGCCCGGCAGTACGCCCGGCAGCATTGCAGCCAGCCTGCAGGAGCAGGGCGTCGATATCAATCCACGTGCTTTTTCGTGGTTGGCCCGTTACCGTGGGGATGATGTCCGTATCAAGGCTGGCGGCTATGAGGCGATGCGCGGGGATACGCCGCTGCAACTGCTGGAACGCCTGTCCAGCGGCACCATGAGCCAACGCCAGCTGACTTTTGTCGAAGGCTGGAGCTATGCGCAGATTCGTGCTGCGCTGCGCGGACACCCGGATGTCAAACAGACGCTGGATGGCGTCAGCGACCAAGCGCTGCTGGAACGCCTGGGCAGCAACTTTGAGGCGCCGGAAGGCCTGTTTTTCCCGGATACCTATATCTTTACCCCTGGAACCAGCGATTTCGATATCCTGGCGCAGGCCTACCGGGCGCAGATTCGCGAGCTGGAGCAGGCCTGGGCACAACGTCAGGCCGATCTGCCGCTCAAGACCCCCTATGAATTACTGACGCTGGCTTCCATTATCGAAAAGGAAACCGGCCATCATGAAGACCGTGGCAAGGTTGGGGGAGTGTTCATCAATCGTCTGCGTATCAATATGCCGTTGCAGACCGACCCGACGGTCATATACGGCATGGGGGAACGCTATCAGGGCCGCATCCGTAAGCGTGATCTCGAAACCGATACGCCCTGGAATACCTATACCCGGCGCGGCCTGCCGCCCACGCCCATCGCCAGCCCTGGACGCGCGTCCTTGCTTGCGGCGGTGGCGCCAGACGAGCATGGCTATTACTATTTCGTCTCACGGGGCGATGGCAGCAGCGCCTTTGCTGCGACTTTGGCGGAACATAACCGCAACGTCGTCCGTTTTATTCTGAATCGTTGAAGGGAACCCATGGCCGCCAGGCAAGGCTATTTCATTACTCTGGAAGGCGTGGACGGCGCCGGCAAAAGCAGTCATATGGATTGGATCGCCGATTGCCTGCGTCGGTACGCGCCGGAATTGGTCGTTACCCGGGAGCCGGGCGGAACCCCCGCCGGCGAACACCTGCGTGACATGCTGCTCCATCAGCCTATGCACCAGGATACCGAACTGATGCTGATGTTCGCTGCCCGCTGTGAGCACCTGCGTACGCTGATCAGCCCGGCGCTGGCGCGTGGCGGCTGGGTGCTGTGCGACCGTTTTACGGACGCTACCTATGCCTATCAGGGCGGCGGCCGCGAACTGGATGACTCGCGCATCGCCAGCCTGGAGCAATGGGTGCAGCTTGGTACCCAGCCGGATCTGACACTGTTATTCGATGTGCCGCTGGAGGTCGCGCGAGCCCGCCGCACCAATGCGCGTGAACCCGACCGTTTCGAAGCCGAAGCCGACGCTTTCTTTGAACGCACCCGGCAGGCCTATCTGCGTCGTGCGGCTGCCGCACCTGGCCGTATCCGGATCATTGATGCCTCGCGTTCAATGGACGAAGTGCGGGCATCGGTAGAGTCGGTTCTCATGGAACGATTGCAATCATGGCAGTAAGCCCGATCAAGTCCGGCTACGAATTTTTGCCCTGGCAGAAAAAAGTCGCCACGGACTGGCTGGCCCAGCGTGAGCGCTTTGCGCATGCCTGGCTGATTCATGGCCTGGCAGGCATCGGTAAAACACATTTTGCCCGTGCGGCGGCTGCCAGCCTGTTATGCGAGCAGCCACAGCAAGGCCTGGCCTGTGGCCGTTGCGAGGCCTGCGGCTGGATTGCTGCCGGCAATCATCCCGATTTGCGCTTGTTGCGGCCGGATAGCGTTGCCCAGGAAGAGGGGAATGGCGAAGAAGAATCCGACGCCGCCGGCAACGATGGCGGCGGCGCCAAGAAAGCGCCCTCAAAGGAAATTCGCGCCGAACAGATACGCAGGCTGGGCAACTGGTTCAATACCGCTACGCACCGGGGAGGATGGCGGGTTGCCGTCCTGTATCCCGCCGAAGCCCTGAACCACATTACCGCCAATGCCTTATTGAAAATTCTGGAAGAGCCGCCAGCCAACACCGTATTTCTGCTGGTTGCCGATGCGCCAGATAAACTCCTGCCTACCATTGTGTCGCGCTGCCGCCGGCTGCCGTTGCCAGTTCCGGCCAAGGACACAGCGCGGGCCTGGATGGCGGAGCAGGGGGTAAGTGACGCGGATGCCTGGCTGGCCGCCGCCGGAGGCGCACCCGTACTGGCGGTAAAACTGGCTGCCGGGCGCGCGCAACCCTGTCCGGCCTGGTTGCAGCAACTCTCCGGCCAGCTGGCACAAGCCGGGCAGGGTGATATCGGCAATATTGCCGACCTGCTGGAAAAAACAGCCGCCAGCGAATGGCTGGATGCGCTGCAGCGCTATTATTTTGACTTGCAGCTCGCCATGGCGGGCTTACCGCCGCGTTATTACCCGGCGCTGGCAGCGGATACCGAGGCAATTGCGCGGCGGGCCGACCCGGTCGGGTTGAGCGATACCGCACAATGGATCAAGCGCCAGCAAGCGATTGCGGAACATCCGCTCAACCCGAAACTTTTCATCCATAGCGCACTACAGCGCATCCTGCTATCCACGCGAGCGTGAGTACGGCCGCATCATGTATATCGACTCTCATTGCCATCTGAATTTTCCTCAACTCAAAGACCAGCTGCCCGAGATTTTTGCCAGCATGGATGCCAATCAGGTCACCCATGCCTTGTGTGTCAGTGTCAACTTGCCGGACTGGCCCGACATGATGGCGCTGGTGGAGTCCTCGCCCAGGCTATGGGCCTCGGCCGGCGTGCATCCGGATTATGAAGACACACCGGAAGCCAGCCCGGCCATGCTGCTGGAAATGGCGCAGCATCCCAAGGTTGTGGCGATCGGCGAGACCGGCTTGGACTATTACCGCCGTGAAGACCAGCCCGAATGGCAGAAACGGCGTTTTCGCGAGCATATCCAGGCAGCGCGCCAGACCGGTTTGCCCTTGATCATTCATACCCGCGCATCGGCCGCCGAAACCATCGACATGATTGCCCAGGAAGGACAGGGCGAAGTGCGCGGCGTGATGCATTGCTTTACCGAAGACTGGAACAACGCGCGCAAAGCCCTGGATCTGGGTTTCTACATTTCAATTTCCGGCATTGTGACCTTCAAGAATGCACCGGTCATCCATGATGTGGCCAGCAAAGTGCCGCTGGATCGCCTCTTGATTGAAACGGATTCTCCCTATCTGGCACCCGTTCCGTTCCGGGGAAAGCTCAATGACCCTTCCAAAGTCCGTTATGTCGCGGAAAAGATTGCCGAGCTGCGAGGACTGGATGCAGCGCAGGTCGGGCAGGCAACAACAGAAAATTTCTTCAATCTTTTCAAAAAGATAAAAAGATAAGTTGATCTGATTTATAGGATTTTCTGGCTTGCTCCTGGATATTTAAAAAATACCAACAAAATCATATATTTACATAATATACATAAAGCGTTTTAGTTAAAGTGACTTCTTTAAAGTGATTTTGTTAAAGTAAAGTCTCGATCTTGTTGCTGGAGCTTGTCATGACCCGCCGCCACTTTTCGTTCTTGCCATCGCTGCCCCCATCAGCCACGCAGCCGGCGACCCCGGAATCCGTCGGGAAAGCCCGTCTCCGTACATCATCCGGCCGTCGTCAGCTTTGCCTGATGCTCGCGTTCAGCCTGTGCTGTGGCACGGCCTGGGCGAGCAAAGATGCGCGCACCCATGCGCCGAAAGACTGGTGGATCAATCTCGATAATGACAGGGCAGCCGCTGTCGCCAGCGATCTGCGCGCGGGCGCCGATCCCAATCTGCGCAACGCCGAAGGCATGCCCTCCATCATGTATGCCGTCCGCAAAAATGCCTGGAATGCATTTGATCTGCTGGCGGCAGCTCCCACCTTGAATCTGGAAGCACGCAATCGCTGGGATGAAAATGTGCTGATGTATGCGGCTTTGATGGGGCAGACTGGCAGGGTAGAGCAGTTGATCCGGCGCGGTGCGGAGGTCAACAAACTGGGTTGGACCGCCTTGCATTACGCAGCCGCTGGTGGCCATGTCGATACCGTCGATCTGCTGCTGACCGAAGGCGCCATCGTCAATGCGCCCGCGCCGGATGGCACCAGTCCGCTGATGATGGCAGCCCAGGCCAATAGCAAACCCGCCGTGGAACACTTGCTTCAGGCCGGCGCACATTTGCAGCAACAGACGGCGGATGGACGGACGGCCATGGATTTTGCGCAATCCAAGGGGCATACGCGCCTGGCCGCTGAATTGCGTGAATTGATGGCCCGCCAGGCTGTTCAGGCCCGCTGATATTTGCCATCTATCAGTACTCAGGCCGCCAAGATTCGGCCTGGTGAACCTTCCGTAGCGGAAGGTAGGGTTGCCCTGAAATCCTAAATCTTTATTTTCATTAACGAAATCCTGAAAATCCGAGTTGGACGGAGTGTTGTTGCGCGACAAAAAAATAAATGGGGACAATCATTTTTTGCAGCGCGATCTCGCATAGAATTTGGGGCGCAACTTTGTAAATCACCGGCCACAACGGAGACACCCGGAATGATTGCGCAGCACCCCACGCACAACCTGCCATCCTATCTTGATCCCAACCACCTCGGTCCCTGGGGCATTTACCTGCAACAGATAGACCGTGTCGCGCCATATCTTGGCGATCTGGCACGATGGCTGGAAACCCTCAAGCGTCCCAAGCGCATCTTGGTCGTCGATGTTCCGATCGAACTGGACAATGGAAAAATTGCCCACTTTGAAGGCTATCGTGTCCAACACAATACCTCCCGCGGCCCGGGCAAGGGCGGCGTGCGTTATCACCAGGACGTTACGTTATCCGAAGTCATGGCACTGTCTGCCTGGATGTCGGTCAAGAATGCCGCCATCAATCTGCCTTATGGCGGCGCCAAGGGCGGCATCCGGGTCGATCCCCGCCAGCTCAGCATGGGCGAACTGGAGCGCCTGACGCGCCGCTATACCAGCGAAATCGGCATCATCATCGGGCCGAACAAGGACATTCCCGCACCGGACGTCAATACCAATGCGCAGGTTATGGCATGGATGATGGACACCTACTCAATGAACGAGGGTGCGACCGCCACTGGCGTTGTGACCGGCAAGCCCATCACGCTGGGTGGGAGTCTGGGGCGGAATGAAGCCACGGGCCGCGGCGTATTTGTCGTGGCTTGCGAAGCTGCCCGGGATCTGGGCGTTCCGCTGGAAGGTGCACGGGTATTGGTGCAGGGCTTCGGCAATGTCGGCGGTATTGCCGCCAAGCTGTTTCAGGAAGCCGGCGCCAAGATCATTGCCGTGCAGGATCACACCGGCAGCGTGCGCAATGATAAAGGCCTGGACGTTGCGGCCTTGCGCCAGCATGTGCAGACCCATGGCGGCGTCGCGGGTTTTCCTGGCGGCGAAGATCTCGCGAACGACGATTTCTGGACGCTGGAGGCCGAGTTCCTCGTGCCGGCGGCGCTGGAAGGGCAGCTGACGGAGGAAAATGCACCGGGTATCCGTGCACGGATTGTCGTGGAAGGCGCCAACGGCCCCACGACACCACAGGCAGATGACATCCTGCGCGACAAGGGCATACAGGTCGTGCCGGATGTGCTGGCCAATGCCGGTGGCGTGGCAGTCAGCTACTTTGAATGGGTACAGGACTTTTCCAGTTTCTTCTGGACAGAAGATGAAATCAACCAACGGCTGGAACGCATCATGCGTGCTGCCTACGCGTCGATTTCCGGTGTCGCACAACAACACGGGGTGTCCCTGCGCACGGCGGCCTTTATCGTGGCCTGCTCGCGCATCCTCGAAGCCCGCCAATTGCGCGGTCTCTACCCCTGATCGTGGCCGGGCTGCCAGCCCGGCGCCGGCGCAGATGCTGCACACCCCAGGCTGGCGACCTGACCGGGATGTGCGGCCTGCTGGCTTGTCATATCAAGCCAGAAATGCGCTAACGATTTCGTTGAAACGGCGGGGATGTGCCAGATTGACGGCATGCGAGGCGCCAGCCACTTCCACCACGCTGGCGTTGGGCAGGTGAGCGGCCAAATGCGCAACCGTTTCATGAAACCGTTCCGGGCTGCGTTGCCCCTGCATCAGGAGTACGGGCAAAGTCAGGCCCGCCAAGGCTTCTGGCTGATAATGCGGCAGCAGGTCAGTATTGAGCTGGCTGGGCAAGGTATGGGCATTATCCAGTGCCATCTTGCGAAAGCTGGCCGGGCTGTAGCGCCAGCTGCCTTCGCGGCTGACACTATCGACAAACTCGGCGACAGCGCTTTCGGTGACACCGGCTTCCAGCTGCGCGGCCAACCGATCCCGGAATGCCTTGTCCAGACGCAGGGCGGCGCTGTCATCGCCTTCCATGCGGCCGGCCGGTTCGACCAATACCATTTTTCCCAATTTTTCCGGAATACGCTGGGCCAGATGGCACGCCAGCAGGCCGCCGCGTGAATGCGCCACGACATCGACCGTGCCTGGCAGCGCCTGCACCAATTGTGTCAGCTCATCGACATCCCTGGACCAAGACAGCTCGGGATACGATTTGCTTGGATAGTAGGCGCGGAGACTGGGGGCTATAGCATCGCGCCCATGCTGGGCAAATTCCGACACTTGGGCCCGCCAGTAACGGGCATCACACAGAGAACCGTGAATGAAAAGCAGCGGCGCACCTTGTCCGGCGCGCAAGCCTGCCCACGACAACGTGGCGGGCAGATTGAAATAGGTGAAATCGGCAGACATGAAAAAAAGAGACCAAGGCCGCCATGGCCTGAAGCGGCGAGTTTAACCGGCCCTAGCCTGGGATGGCTGCGAAACGGGATGGCCCAGCACCACCATACCGGATCTTGCCGCATCTGCTGGTACAGCTCTTGCACCCACAAGGTGACCCAGAAAAATGGCCTGACGGGATTTCCCCCATCAGGCCAATGCGCACAGCGCCCCGCAAGCGGCGGTTGCTTAACTTGAGCGGATGTGCCGGATGCGCTGCCTATTTCCGGCTTACTTGGCTGCCTGCACCGGTGCGGGCAGGTACTCGGGCTTCAAGATCCCCTCGAGCGAGGAATAGGGCAGATTGAATACCGGCATGCCATCCGAACGCGGAGCGATCGAATACAAGGGGTACAGAATCCGCACGCCGTCGGCTTCCAGTGCAAAAATGTTGCTGGGCTGGTAGGGCCAGGTCTGCACATACTCCGCGTACTGCGCCTGGCTCAGATTCTTGGCCGCCATCCATTGATCGAATGCAGTGCGCAGCAAGGTTTCAAAACGAGGCTTGGCGCCAGGCTCCAGAACATCGTCGAGCGTCAATGCCCGTTGCTGGGGAATCGACCAATTCAGGTACTCAGTCTGGAACATGCCATTGGCGCCGCCGGCATATTCTTCGGTTTCCAGCTCTACGACCAGCAAAGATGGCGTTTCACGATAGGGTTTTGCCTGGAGCGTCACAACGTCCTGCGGCGCGGCGCTTTGCAGGAACGCGGCACGCAAGGCCTTGATCGTTGTGTACGGAGACTGGCCGCCGTCCAGCATGTGCAGCAATTGGCTTTCAATGCTTTGATTCAAGGCGGGCTGAGTCGGGTAACGCGCCACTTCCACCGTCAGATTGCCGCAATACTGGTTAGCGCTCAGGGTAGTCAGTTCGCAGCTGTTCTGGATTTCTTTCCAGCTTTCCAGGCTGTACGGCAAGGCGGCACTGGTTTTGACAGGTGTCACGCCAATATCCGTCGGAGGTTTGGTCCCGCAGGCAGCCAGCAACATGGCAGTTGTCAACGCAGATACCGCCAGCAGCGCTTGGCTTCGGGGAGAGCGATTCAATGCCGGGAAATTGTGTTTCATCGTTGCGTACCTCTTTAAAAGAATTGGGTTAATCAATACAGCGGCGTGCGCCGCCGTACACCAGGGCCTGTCAGGCTGCGTTGCGCACTTTTTCGCCCAACTCATAGGCGCGCCTCACGGCCGGACGAGCGGCAATACGCGCCATCCAGTCCTTGATGCGCGGAAAATCCTCAATGTTCTGCTGTTGACGCTCATACGGCACAATCCAGGGATAAATGGCCATATCCGCAATGGAATATTCCCCGGCGACGAATGGCCTGTCCGTCAGGCGTTTTTCCAGTACGCCATACAGACGTGTGGTCTCTTTGACGTAGCGCTCAATGGCATAGGGCACCTTTTCTGGCGCAAATACGGAAAAGTGATGGTTCTGGCCAGCCATGGGCCCCAATCCGCCCATCTGCCAGAACAACCATTGCAGCGCATCCATGCGCTCACGCAGATCGGGCGACAGGAACTTGCCGGTTTTCTCAGCCAGATAGACCAGAATTGCGCCCGATTCAAAAATGGGGATTGCCGCTTTCCCATCGACCGGATCGTGGTCGATAATGGCAGGGATACGGTTGTTAGGCGACACAGCCAGGAAATGTGGCTGAAATTGCTCGTTTTTGGAAATATTGATTGGCTGCAGGCGGTATTCCAGGCCTGTTTCTTCCAGGAAAATGGCAATTTTTTGGCCATTAGGCGTAGGCCAGTAGAACAGGTCTATCATCATTGATCCAGAAAAAGTCGATGACGCCAAACACAGCAGAAACGTTGGCATCCGGGACAAAGCTGCACGACAGTATCGTATAGACAGGCATTCAAGTCCATGCGTTCAAATCAAGGAAGTTTCAGCAAATGTGAACGGATGGCCATGAGAGGAAAAAATTATGCAGAATGATTTGCTCAGCCGCCTGGAGGCCATGCGCCAGGGCGGACAGGACAACCTTTTGTTGCGATTCAGCCTGGGCAAGGCCTACGCCGAGCAGGAACGCTATCAGGAAGCGGCCAGCGAACTGGAAGCCGCCCTGGCGCACGACCCGGATTACGGGGCGGCCTGGAAATGGCTGGGCCGCGCCCGCTTGGCACTCAATGACATGGGCGGTGCCCGCATGGCCTGGGAAGAGGGTGTCGTCCGTGCTGAAAATCGCGGCGATAAACAGCTGGTCAAGGAAATGCAGGTTTTCCTCAAACGCCTGGACAAAGCAGGAGCATGAGCACCATGGCAAAAGCAAGGATTTACCACAACCCGCGCTGCGGCACCTCACGCACAGTTTTGCAACGGCTGCAAGACGCGGGCCTGGAGGTAGAAGTCATTGAATACCTCAAACATCCTCCCACGCGTGCGCAACTGGAAGCGCTGATCCTTGCTACCGGACTGAAGGTACGTGATGTCGTACGCAGCAAAGAAGCCGTGTTCACGGAGTTGAAACTGGACGCTCCGACGCTGACCGATGCCGCATTGCTGGACGCCATGGCCGAGCACCCCATACTGATCAATCGGCCTATCGTCGTGACTGACCTGGGAACACGCCTTTGCCGGCCAGCCGATGTGATTGAAGAGATTCTGCCGCGCTGACGCGTCTGGCGATTGATCGAGCCATCGGTCACCCATCAGAACCGGGATTGCCATGGCCATCCCGGCGCAGGCGTGCAGGGTGAAAAACCGCTGGCCCGGCAGACCCGGATCACGAACCAGGCACTTCATCCAAAAGTTCAGATATCTACCTCAATTAATTGTTTTTATTGAAACAATTAATTCTAATGAGTGATATCCCGCTGACCGTCCCAAACCTCTTGTGCAACGCAAAGGCGCGGCCCAGGAGGTTTAGGACTTAGGACTGGCAGAAACAAGGGAGCCAGGGCAACAGGCAGGGTAGTGGGGCCAGTATCTGGCACCGGCACCTTGCTTAGTTATAACGGCCGCCAGCACCCGACAGGCTGAAGCGACCGGCGCCCAGAAAGAAAATCGCCAAGGCACCGAACAGGAACATGCCGGGCAATTCCGGTGCCCAGCCGCCGCTGCGTGACATGTGCGCCAGCTCGCCGCTATGCGCCAGGAAGAAGGCAAACAGCATATTGATGACCACCAGCAAAGCGCCGACTCGCGTGTAGGTGCCCATGACGATCAGGAAAGGGCCGAGCACTTCACCCAGATACGTGCCATATGCCAGCCAGCCGGGCAGGCCTTTGGCCACCAGCATGGCCTCAGGGCCGCCGACGCCATTGACCAGCTTGAACAGGCCGTGCAGCAGAACCAGCAGTCCCACGGCGAGGCGCAGCACCAGTTTTCCCATGTCATCGGATTTCAGCATGTTCATCGTTCTCGCGTAATCGGTTTCAAAAAAATCAGTCAGGCCCGGATGGTAAAACCTCAGGCAGCCATGATCATAGAGGATAGGCTGAGCACAAGACAAAATCTGTGCCTGAGCGCAGGCCCAAGGCCAAGTTCAAAGCTGACGATTCCTGCCCCGATCTGCCGCTACAAATAGCGCATAATGTATATTATGTTAAGTACGATATCTGGATGAAAATCCTGTCCTGTGTCGCTCGATCCCAAGCCCCTCCTTCATCACGTTCATCACGTTTGGCGATCATTGCCATATACGCCTGCGCGGTCATACACGGGAACGCTGCAGCACGGCGAAGCGTCCATCTTCGTTTCAATCCACGGATTCGCATCACATCGGACTGCCTCACGATAAAAAAACACCTGGGCAGCGCCTACGCACCGCCCAGGTGTTTTGCCAACGAATCTTCCAGTCTCCGTGGCCATGCTTACATGGCCACGGAATCCGCTTGACTGACACTCAAGCTCAATCCGCGCCGTTTTCGTTGTCGCTACCGCCCGATGGCAATCCTACGCCTTCCGGCGGCGCGACATCCCGGCCGGATGCCAGCCGTTCCAGATACGCTGCGTCGATGTCCCCGGTGACGTACTTGCCGCTGAAACAGGAATCCTCAAAGGCTTGCAGCGCCGGGTTGATTTTCGTGATCGAGTTGCGTAAGGCGTCCAGATCCTGGAATATCAACGCATCAACACCTATCCGGCGTGCGATTTCCTCTTCGTTGCGATTATGCGCAATCAATTCCGTCTGCGTCGGCATGTCGATACCATAGACATTCGGAAAACGCACAGGCGGCGCTGCCGATGCCATATAGACCTTATTGGCTCCTGCCGCACGCGCCATTTCCACGATTTCATGGCTGGTCGTGCCGCGAACAATGGAGTCATCCACCAGCAGCACGTTTTTGCCGCGGAATTCCATGTCGATGGCATTGAGCTTCTGGCGTACCGATTTCTTCCGAACTGCCTGCCCCGGCATGATGAAGGTACGGCCGACATAGCGATTCTTGATCAAGCCTTCGCGATAGCTCAGGCCCAAGCGGGCAGCCAGCTGCATTGCGGCAGGCCGCGAGGAATCAGGCACCGGCATGACCACGTCGATATCGCCCAGGCGCAGCTGGCGCGCAACCTTTTCGGCCAGGCTCTCGCCCATGCGCAGACGTGCGTCATAGACCGACACCCCATCCATCAGCGAATCCGGGCGCGCAAAATAGACATACTCGAATACGCAAGGCGTATGAACCGTTGCGCCTTCGAAATCGCGTTGCGACAGGTTGCCGTCCAGGTCGATGAAGACCGCTTCACCCGGCTGGATGTCACGGACGAACGAGAAACCACAGCCAACCAAAGCGACCGACTCCGAAGCGATCATCCACTCATCGCCCTTCCCTTCGTCACGGTGCCCCAGGCACAGAGGCCGGATGCCGTTCGGGTCGCGGAAAGCCAGCAGGCCGTAACCCGAGATCTGCGCTACGACGGCATAAGCGCCCTTCACCCGCTTATGCACCGCATTCACGGCGGCAAACATGGCATCGGTATCCAGCGACACGCCTTGCGCAGCCTGTTGCAGCTCGTGCGCCAGGACGTTGAGCAGCACTTCCGAATCGGAATTGGTATTGATATGGCGGCGGTCGATGCGGAACAGCGATTCCCGCAATTCACGCCAGTTCGTCAGGTTGCCATTGTGCGCAAAGGCAATGCCGAAAGGCGCGTTCACATAGAACGGCTGGGCTTCTTCGACGCTGTCGCTGGAACCTGCGGTGGGATAGCGCACATGGCCCAGGCCAGCATTGCCAGGCAGCGAGCGCATGTTTCGGGTTCGGAAAACATCCCGCACCAGGCCATGGGCCTTGTGCATATTGAAGCGGCTTTCGTGCATCGTTACGATGCCGGCGGCATCCTGCCCACGATGCTGCAAAAGCAACAGACTGTCATAGATCAATTGATTGACCGGACTGCGTCCGACAACCCCGACGATTCCACACATGCTTGGTTCCTGTTGAATAAACGGGACATTTGCACCAGACGGCTGGCGCAGTTCCGCCACTACTGGGTGGGGCCTGAGGGCCCCGAATTTAAAACGATGCTGCCGGGCCCCGTACGCTAGGCGAGGCTCACGCTTGGGCCGAAAGTCAAAGACCTGCGCCCTGGGCGGACCCTCCTTGCATATCCTGAACCGATATCACTTTGCCCGACAGGGCTTCGAGTGCGCCCGGGCTGATTTCCGTGGGCCGAACGGGTTCCTTCCACTCCGGCAGCCAGTCCGGCCCATGCACGCCCAGCCAGGCTGTAATTTCGGAAACGGCATTCTGTGCCGTTCCTGCAAACATCGCGTCCTTCCACCAGACTTGCTCGGGCATGGGGGTATATCCTGCGATGGCCGTACCGACCAACACCAGCACCACGCCGCGCAACAGGCCGAACAAGCCGCCAAGGCCATGATCAGCCGGCGTCAGGCCAGTGGTGCGCACCAGCGCCGCCAGTGTCATGTTCAATAACCCGACCAGCAACAATACTGCAATGAATACAATGAGATAGCCCAGCACCATGCGTAACATGGGCGCTTCGAGATAAGGCATCAGCCACTCATACATGAGCGGCCCCCACCCTATGGCTGCCAGCGTGGCAGCGGCAAACGCCAGCAGGGAGAGCACTTCCTTGAGCAGCCCGCGAATCAAGCCCAGCACACAGGAAGCGCCGAGCACGACCAGCACAACGATGTCATAGGCCGTCATGAGCCGGCTCCGGCAGGCGTTTGCGCCGGACAGGAGCCGATATCGCATTCATATGTCCCCTGCTCCGGCTTGGCCGGGAACCTGCTGCTGCCGAGCTTGCCGGCGGAAGCATCATTCGCCATCCCTAGGAGCAGGAGCGCAGAGACCATTGCGATGTCTTGTGTATAGGTGAGCAGCCGTTCTTATTGCGGAGCGATGAAACCGTTGTCGTATCCCAAGGTACGCAAACGGGCTTGTGCGGCCTGCGCCGCATCGCGCGAAGGGAATGGCCCCACGCGCAGCCGGAACTGGCGCTTGCCACCGGCCGTGATGGGTTCGACATAGGCATTGGTGATGCCTGCGGCATGCAGTTCATTGCGCCGAGCGGCCGCCGAGGCTTCCGTCGTATAAGCCGCCACCTGCAGGACGAAACGCCCCTGCTGCGCGGCCGGCGTACTTGCCGGGCGAGGCTGCGGACGGTTGGACTGCACATTGCGGCCTTCCAGCAGCGCCAATGCGACCGCGCCGTCATCGGTGCGCTGCGAATCGCGGCTGGGCTGAGGGGTGGGTGCCGGCGCCGGAGCAGGCGTTGGCGTACGAGCCGGCGGACGCGTCTCGACCGGCGGCGTCACCCGTGGCGCTTGCGCGACCGGAGGCAGGTTCAAAGGCGCTTCCGGCGCAGCGGGTGGTGCCGTTTCTGTATTTTCCGGCGTGCTGGGCGTCAACGCACTCGAGGCGTCAGCCACCACCTCAGGGGTGATGGGGCGTGCAATCAGTTCGGGAATGGATACGGCCACATCCGTTGCCACCGGCACGGGCTCGGAATCCAGCACCATGGGCAGCACCACAACGGCAGCCAGCACCATGGCGAGTGCTCCGGCCAACCGCCGGCGCGCCTTCACACGCAGCGCCCTGGCTTGAGATTCACTGGATACGCCTGTCCGCTGTCGCCTGACAGAAGAGTCTGCCTGGCTGTCTTTGCTCTGGCGAGAAAACAAACCCATGAAATGCGCCCGTCGTAACCGTCGTAAAAGAAATCGGATGGCCCGTTTGGCCAGGCCAGCCCTGAAAATCAGCCTTGAACGCCAGCCGTACGGCCCAAGGCTTCCAAGGCTCCCGCAACCGTCAGGAACGATCCGAACACGACGATTCTATCATTGTCCTGAGCTGCCTCGCGAGCCGCCGCGAAGGCCGCCCGGACATTCTCATATTCATGCACCGCTGGTTCGCCTTCCTTACCCGGTTGAATTTCCAGCGCGTGCTTGACCTTTGCAGCCAAATCCTTGCTGTTGGTGCCGCGCGGCCCTTCCAGGCTAGCGCAGTACCAGCCATCAATACGGCGGCCCAGGGTGCGAATGACGGCATCACAGTCTTTGTCCGACAGCATGCCCAGCACGGCATAGGTATAAGGGTGATACCCCATGTTGTCGAGATTCTGCGCCAGCACGGCAGCGGCGTGGGGATTATGGGCCACATCCAGGATGACAGCGGGCTGGCCCGGCAGGATCTGGAACCGGCCTGGCAAGGATGCCTGAGACAAACCCATGCGGACGGCTTGCTGCGGCACCGGCAAACGTTCGTGCACCGACTCCAGCGCGGCCAGCGCAGCCGATGCGTTCAGCAACTGGTTGGCGCCGCGCAAGGCGGGGTAAGCCAAGGCACGGCGACGCTGATTCCGGCCACCATAGCCCCATTGCTGGCGATCACCGGAATAGTTGAAATCACGACCGAATTGCCAGAGATCCGCACCGATTTCCTCGGCATAGCGGGCCACGCTTTCCGGCGGCATCGGATCGCTGCAAATAGCGGGTTTGTCCTTGCGGAAAATATGGGCTTTTTCCCAGCCGATCGCCTCGCGCGTATCGCCCAGCCATTCGGTGTGGTCAATATCCACGCTCGTCAAAATGGCGCAATCGGTATCCAGGATGTTCACCGCATCCAGACGGCCGCCCAGGCCGACTTCCAGCACCACCGCATCCAGACGCGATGCCGCGAACAGGCTGAGAATGGCCAGCGTGGTGAACTCGAAGTATGTCAGGGAGACGCCACCCCGTGCGGCTTCCACCTTGCGGAAATGTTCGATCAGCTGTGCATCGGTGGCGTACTCGCCATTCACGCGGGCACGCTCATTGAAAACCATCAAGTGCGGCGAGGTGTACAGCCCTACCCGGTAGCCCGCCGACTGCAGGATGGCTTCCAGCATGGTGCAGGTGGAACCTTTGCCATTGGTGCCGGCCACCGTGAAGATCACGGCGTCAAAGTTCAGGTCCAGGCGCCCTGCCACTTCCTTGACCCGCTCCAGCCCCATGTCGATGGACTTGGCATGTATTGATTCAAGGTATGACAGCCACTGCGTCAAAGTGGCTTGTGCATCATCAAGTATGGAAGGCATGGCAGAAAACGGCGCGGCACACGCGCATAAAAGGAAAACATCCGGCGCGGCGCTGTCCAGCATGGCCGCGGCAACCAATCCTCTATTCTATCCCGCTTCGGCCCCTGGCCGCAGCAGGCAGGATGGCCGATTGCAAGGCGCTCCTGTCACTTGTCCTGGCCAGCAGCCCGAGGTCAGGGTTCATGCCTTCGCCTCTTCCCGGATCCATGTCACGAATGCCCTGACCTCGGGGCGCTGCATGGCATCGGCCAATGCCACCAGGTAATAGGCGAAGCGTGCCGGCCAGGGCTTGTCCAGCACCTGCACCAATCGGCCAGCGGCTATTTCTTCGAGCGCGTACGCCTGCGGCACCAGCGCCAACCCTTGGCCTGCCACCGCTGCACGTATCAGAAGATAGTCATCCTCGAACGCCGAACCGCGCTCCGCCCTGGGGTCATCGGCCACACCATGCGCGGCAAACCAAAGCGGCCAGTCTGCCCGATCAGCGTCTTGCAAGAGAGGATAATCCAGGCAATTCTCCGGCGCCTGCATGGCCTCGCGCCCCGCCATCACATCCGGACTCGCCACCGGCACCAGCACCGGCGCCATCAAACGGATGACCTCCAGGCCGGGGTAGTGACCCAGCCCATGTCGGAGCGCCACATCGACCCGATCACGCCGCAAATCCACCAATGCGGATGTCGCTTCAACACGAACCTCTATCTGCGGGTACTGCTGCCTGAAACGCCCCAGGCGCGGCACCAGCCAGGACGCCGCGAAGGACGGCACGGTACTGATCGTCAGGGTCTGCCGCCCCTGGAAAGCTTCCAACGCATCAACGGCACTGTCGATCTGCCTGAAGGCGTCCAGTAAAGTCGGATGGACGCTCGCTCCCGCTTCCGTCAGGCGCAAGCCTTGCCTTTCCCGCGTGAATAGCGCCAGGCCCAGCCGATCTTCCAGCAGGCGGATCTGCTGGCTGACCGCACCGGAGGTGACATGCAAGGCTGCCGCCGCCGCCTTGACGCTGCCACGCTGCCCGACCTCCACAAAGGTTCGCAAGGCCTGTAAAGGAACAGATGCTGCCATGAAATTTAGTTTCTCTAAAGATTCAGATGAAAAATGATCAGTTTGCTCTTTGGCTGGCAAGCGTCATGATGAAGCTTGAGTTTAGGTTTTTATAACAACTTTAGTAAAACTATATTTTTGGTATTTTCCGATGATAGACCTATATACCGATAGCTCTCCCAATGGCTTCAAAGCCACTATCGCCCTGGAAGAGCTGGCACTGCCCTACCGCCTGCACCACATCCGCATCGATGCCGGAGAACACCGGCAACCTGAGTTTCTGGCCCTGAATCCACATGGCCGAATTCCTGTCATCGTGGATACGGCAACTGGCATTACGCTGTTCGAATCGGCCGCCATTCTGCTTTACCTGGCCGAGAAAACCGGTCAACTGTTGCCGCAGGAACCGGTGGGCCGTTGGGAAACCATCAAGTGGCTGCAATTCCATGCGTCCAGCGTCGGCCCAATCATCGGGCAGCGAGTGCATTTTGAACTCGCCGCCACAGAGAAAACGCCTGTCGCCATTGAGCATTTCCGCGTCCTGACGGATCGTCTATTCACCGTGCTGGATGAGCGCCTGGCCCGACATCCCTATCTGGCGGGCAATGACTATTCCATTGTCGATATTGCTCACTTCGGATGGACACATATCGCCCGCGTCGTTGGCTTTGATTTCAGCCAGTTTCCACACCTGAGCCATTGGCATGAGCGTGTGGCGCAACGACCCGCCGTGCGCAAAGGCATCACGCTGCCCGCCCCGGCAACAGGCGCTTGAGCAGCGCGGCACGCATCATGACAACCACGACGAAACATGCCCTTGTCGAGGGCGCCTCTTTTTCCGCATTCCAGCATCACCCTGGCTACCGGCGTATGTTCGCGCCCGACCGCCTGACCCTGGGCATTTTTCTGCCATTACGCTTCTACACTGGCGATATGCGTGTCCTGGCCGGGCAAGCGAAACTGGTCGAAACCATCGATCAGCATAATTTTGCTGCCGTATGGGTGCGTGATGTGCCATTGTTCGACCCCAGGTTTGGTGATGCCGGCCAGGTCTTCGATCCGTTCAGCTATCTGGCCTTTCTCGCCGCAAGAACAGAAAATGTGGCGCTGGCGACCGGCAGCACCCTATTTTCGCTGCGCCATCCCATCGACCTGGCCAAGGCAGCGGCCACTCTCGACCAGCTATCCGGCGGCCGCCTGGTATTGGGCATTGCCTCGGGAGACCGGCCCATCGAATTCCCGGCCTATGGCATTCCCCATGCGGAGCGCGGCGAACGATTTTCGCAGGCAGTCCCCTACTTCCGTGAACTGATGCAGACAGGCATGTTGAGCATTGATTCCCCCCTGGGGCATATTGCTGATGCCGCACTCCTGCCCAAGTCCGTGTCAGGCAGGATTCCGCTCATCGTCACCGGCTCGTCAGGGCAATCATTGGCGTGGATCGCCGCACATGCCGATGGGTGGCTGACCTCTCCCGATGCCACACACACGCCCCAAGGACCGCAAGGTCTGGCAGGCAAGATCCGCGCCTGGCGTGATTTGATCCCTGACGGCGGCTTCCGGCCTCATATGACGAATGAATGGCTGGATCTGGTCGATGACCCTCGCCACCCACGCACGCCATTGCAAGGCGGCCATATCTTGCGCACCGGCCGCAACGGCCTGATCGCGCTACTTGAAGTATGGCGTGAGGCAGGCGTCAATCATGCCGCCCTGGGCATCCAGTTCGCGCAGCGGCCGGCAGCCGAGCTGATTCAGGAACTGGCTGAAGAAGTATTGCCGCTTTTTCCCACTCATCAAGGGCCACCGGCCGTTTCTACGGATTGGTAGCTACTGAAAAGGCACGTTTCACAATACCAAGACCGCCCGAAGCATGGACTGGATATCCACCATGCGGCTGACATGGCTGTGCCCGGACTCGCTGACAGACAGACTGGCCCCATCCAGTTGCGGCAAGCCGGCGTGCTGCAATCAGGCGGATTGCGCGGCTTGCATCCCGACATGGCGGTCTCCCCATGCCTTCAGCGCATGGATGACCGGCGCCAAAGTCTGGCCATAATCCGTCAGCCGGTACTCCACCTTGGGAGGAACCTCGGGATAGACCTTGCGTGCAATCAGCCCATCGCTTTCCAGCTCGCGCAACTGGTTGGTGAGCATGCGTTGGGTGATATTGGGTAGTAGCCGGCGCAGTTCGTTGAAGCGAAGAACCTGCTCGGTCAGCAAGCGGTAGAGGATGACCCCTTTCCACTTGCCACCGATCAGCTTAAGTGTGGCTTCCACCGTGCAACCGGCAGCACAGTCAAAGGACGGGTGAGGAATGCGGGCCATTGTCGCGCCTTACAGTATATTTTTAGACACTATATGCAGATTATGTGCGTTCTTACATAAAGCGACGATAGCAGCAAAAATGGCTTCCATTGTCTATCCACCACGGAGTGCATCATGAAAGCCATCGGTTTCAATCACCCTCTTCCTATTTCCGCGCCTCAAGCGCTGCTCGATCTCGATTTGCCTGACCCGGAATACGGTGAACAGGATCTGCTGGTCGAAGTGCGGGCTATCGCTGTCAATCCGGCGGACACAAAGGTGCGGGCATCCGCACAGCCCGCGCCAGGTACCTGGCGCATCCTGGGTTGGGATGCTGTCGGTCACGTGCATGCAGTTGGTACGCGTGTCACCGGCTTTCAACCGGGTGACCGTGTGTTCTATGCAGGAGCGATAGACCGGCCCGGTTGCTATGCCCAGCGCCAGGCGGTCGATGCACGGCTGGTCGCTCATGCCCCGGCGGCGCTCGGTGACGAGGAGGCCGCGGCCTTGCCGTTGACTGCACTGACAGCATGGGAGACCTTATTCGATCGCTTGAAGGTCGAGCAGCCTATCGCTGGTGCCGCGCCAGCCATCGTGGTGATTGGCGGCGCCGGGGGCGTGGGTTCCATGACCATCCAACTGGCTCGCGCCTTGACGAACCTGACGGTCATCGCCACGGCGTCACGCCCTGAAACCGTGGCTTGGGTCAGGAAGTTGGGCGCGCACCATGTCATTGATCACCGTCAAGCACTGGCGCCACAGGTCGCAGCACTGGGCCTGGGTGCGCCGGCCTTCGTGTTTTCCACCGCACAGACGGAGCACTACCTGCCCGACATCGTGGCGCTGATTGCTGCCCAAGGCCGTATTGCACTCATTGACGACCCGCAGTCACTCGACATTGTTTCCCTCAAGCGCAAAAGCTTGTCGATCCACTGGGAATTCATGTTCACTCGGTCACTGTTGCAAACAGCCGATCTCGCCATCCAGCAGAGCATTCTGAAACAGGTGGCGGAACTGGCGAACCAGGGAAAAATAGCCACCACCCGAACACAGTGTCTCGGTGTGATCAACGCAGCCAACTTGCGCCAGGCTCATACCTTGCTTGAAAGCGGCCGCACCATTGGCAAGATAGTGCTGTCAGGCTGGAACGAAGAATAAGCTTGCCAGGGCAGCGCTGCGCCTGCCGCCATGCCGCAATGAAAATGCCTCCCTTGCGGGAGGCATTCAAGCGGGTATCGCAACGTACTGATACCCGGCAACAAGCCCGGCAGGCTTACTTCTTGCGTACCGGAGGCAGGTCTGTGCAGTGGCCTTCGGCGGCTTCGGCGGCCATGCCCACCGACTCACCCAACGTCGGGTGCGGGTGGATGGTCTTGCCGATATCGACGCTGTCCGCGCCCATTTCCACCGCCAGCGCCACTTCGCTGATCAAATCGCCCGCATGGGTGCCGACAATGCCGCCGCCCAGAACGCGATGCGTTTCCGCATCGAAAATCAGCTTGGTGAAACCTTCGTCGCGGCCATTGGCAATGGCGCGTCCAGATGCCGCCCAGGGGAATACACCCTTGGTGATCTTTACGCCCTGCTTCTTGGCGTCGTCTTCAGTCAGGCCGACCCATGCCACTTCCGGATCGGTGTAAGCCACCGACGGAATGACGCGAGGCTCGAACGCTGCCTTTTCGCCGGCAATGACTTCCGCTGCCACATGGGCTTCGTGCACTGCCTTGTGCGCCAGCATGGGCTGGCCAACGATATCGCCAATCGCGAAGATGTGCGGTACGTTGGTGCGCATTTGCTCGTCCACGGCAATGAAGCCGTGCTCATCGACCCGCACGCCAGCCTTGTCGGCATCAATGCTCTTGCCATTGGGACGACGGCCAACGGCCTGAAGCACCAGATCGTAGCGTTGCGGTTCGGTCGGCGCGCCCTCGCCTTCGAAGCTGACATAAATGCCGTCTTCGCGGGCTTCGGCCCCCACCGTCTTGGTCTTGAGCCAGATATTGTCGAAACGCGCAGCATTGTGCTTCTGCCAGACTTTGACCATATCGCGGTCAGCGCCTTGCATCAGTCCATCCTGCATTTCGACCACATCCAGGCGTGCGCCCAGTGCGGAGTACACCGTGCCCATTTCCAAGCCGATGATGCCGCCACCGACGATCAGCATTTTCTTCGGCTGGCTGCGCAGTTCCAGCGCGCCAGTGGAGTCCACGACACGAGGATCTTCCGGCAGGAACGGCAGTTTCACCGATTGGCTGCCCGCTGCGATGATGGCATGCTTGAAGCGCACCACCTTTTCACCGCCAGCTGCCAGCGCAACCTTGATGTGATGCGGGTCGGCAAACAGACCGGTGCCCTGCACCACTTCCACCTTGCGCGCCTTGGCCATGCCGGCCAGACCGCCGGTCAGCTTGGCAATGACGCCTTCCTTGAAGCTGCGCAGCTTGTCCAGGTCGATCACCGGTTCGCCGAAGCTGATGCCGTGAGCGGCCTGCGCACGGGCCTCGTCGATGATGGAGGCGCTGTGCAGCAGTGCCTTGGACGGAATGCAGCCCACATTCAGGCAGACGCCGCCCAGCGTGCTGTAGCGTTCGACCAGCGCAACTTTCAAGCCGAGGTCAGCGGCACGGAAAGCGGCGGAATATCCGCCAGGGCCTGCGCCCAGCACCACGACATCAACGTCGATGTCGGCCGAACCGCCAAAGCTGGCGGCTTGCGGCGCGGGAGCTGCTGCCGCTTCAGCCTTGGCAGCCGGCGCCGCTTCGGCCTTGGCAGGCGCAGCAGCCGGCGCTGCAGCCGCCTGGGCGGAGGCACCAGCCTCCACTTCCAGGATCACCGAGCCTTCCTTGACCTTGTCGCCAACATTCACCTTCACCGACTTCACCACGCCGCCTTGCGACGCCGGAATCTCCATCGAAGCCTTGTCAGACTCCACCGTGATTAGGCTTTGCTCGGCTTCGATCGTATCCCCAACCGCAACCATCACCTCGATCACTTCGACACTGTCGAAGTCACCGATGTCCGGTACTTTGATCTCTACGAGTGTGCTCATATCCCAATCCTCACAGAGCGATGCGGCGGAAGTCGGCCAGCAACGTACCCAGATAGGCGTTGAAGCGGGCGGCGGCAGCACCGTCGATGACGCGGTGGTCATAAGACAGCGACAGCGGCAGCGTCAGGCGCGGCACGAACTGCTTGCCGTCCCAAACCGGCTTCTGGTACGAACGGGAGGCCCCGAGGATAGCGACTTCAGGCGCATTGATGATAGGCGTGAAGTGCGTGCCGCCAATGCCGCCCAGCGACGAAATGGAGAAGCAGCCGCCTTGCATTTCGGAGGGCGACAGCTTGCCGTCGCGAGCCTTCTTGGCCAGCTCGGACATTTCCTTGGCCAGTTCGACGATACCCTTCTTGTCAGCATCGCGAATGACCGGCACGACCAGCCCGTTGGGCGTATCAGCAGCAAAGCCGATGTGGTAGTACTGCTTGAGCACCAGGGTGTCGCCATCCAGGGAGGCGTTGAACTCGGGGAATTTCTTCAGCGCGGCAACCACGGCCTTGATCAGGAACGCCAGCATGGTGAACTTCACACCCGCCTTTTCGTATTCCTTGTTCAGGGTCACGCGCAGCGCTTCCAGTTCCGTGATATCCACTTCGTCATTATTGGTGACGTGCGGGATCATGACCCAGTTGCGATGCAGGTTGGCACCAGAAATCTTCTTGATGCGCGACAGCGGCTTGGCTTCGATCGGGCCGAACTTGGTGAAGTCCACCTTCGGCCAGGGCAACAGGCCCAGGGCGGCGCCATCGGCGCTACCAGCGGCAGCCGCGCCTTGCGACACGACCCCAGCGGACAGCGCCTGTTTCACGAACTGGCGCACATCCTCATGGGTAACGCGATGCTTCGCGCCACTGCCCTTCACCTTGAGCAGGTCCACCCCCAGTTCACGGGCGAATTTACGCACCGAAGGCGAGGCATGAGCCAGCTTGTTGCCCGACAGATCGGCAGGCGCCAAGGCAGCGGTAGGTGTCGGTTTTTCCGAGCTGGGAGCCGGTGCGGCGGCAGGCGCAGCTTCCGCCTTGGGCGCCGCCGGCGCCTCGACAGCCGCAGCGGCCTTGGGTTCAGGAGCAGCGGCCGCTTCGGCCTTGGCAGGCGCAGCAGCCGCCTGGGCGGAGGCACCAGCCTCCACTTCCAGGATCACCGAGCCTTCCTTGACCTTGTCGCCAACATTCACCTTCACCGACTTCACCACGCCGCCTTGCGACGCCGGAATCTCCATCGAAGCCTTGTCAGACTCCACCGTGATCAGGCTTTGCTCGGCTTCGATCGTGTCCCCAACCGCAACCATCACCTCGATCACTTCGACACTGTCGAAGTCACCGATGTCCGGTACTTTGATCTCTACGAGTGTGCTCATGTTCTATGTCCCCTTTACGCGTACTGCGGGTTGGCCTTGTTCGGGTTGATGCCGTACTTCTTGATGGCTTCGGCCACCTTGGCGCGCGGCAGCTTGCCTTCGTCGGCCAGCGATTTGAGCGCAGCCAGGACGATGAAGTGGCGATCAACCTCGAAGTGCTCACGCAGCTTGTAGCGATAGTCCGAACGGCCATAGCCATCGGTGCCCAGCACGTGATAGCGGCGGCCTTCCGGCACAAACGGACGGATCTGGTCGGCGAACATCTTGATATAGTCCGTCGATGCCACGATCGGGCCTTCGCTTTGTTCCAGCAGCTGGGTCACGTAAGGCTTGGGTGCCTCGGCTTCCGGGTTCAGCAGCGCCTGGCGCTCTGCATCCAGGCCGTCGCGGCGCAGTTCGGTAAAGCTGGTAACGCTCCAGACGTCGGCGGCAACACCCCAGTCTTCGCGCAGTAGATCCTGGGCAGCCAGCGATTCGCGCAGAATGGTGCCGGAACCCAGCAACTGCACGCGCAGCTTGCCTTCGCCGCCTTCCTTCAGGCGATACATGCCGCGGATGATGCCTTCCACATCATTCTCGTTCAGGCCGGGCTGAGCGTAGTTCTCGTTCATCACCGTGATGTAGTAGAAGACGTTTTCCTGGTCTTCCACCATGCGCTTGAGACCGCGCTGGATGATGACGGCAAGTTCGTGGGCGAAGGTAGGGTCATACGACACGCAGTTCGGAATCAGGGCCGACTGGATGTGGCTGTGGCCGTCTTCGTGTTGCAGGCCTTCGCCGTTGAGCGTCGTGCGGCCGGCAGTGCCGCCCAGCAGGAAGCCGCGAGCCTGCATATCGCCCGCTGCCCAGGCCAGATCGCCGATGCGCTGGAAACCGAACATCGAGTAATAGATGTAGAACGGGATCATGACGCGGTTGTTCGTCGAGTACGACGTCGCCGCGGCGATCCAGGAGCTGAACGCGCCTGCTTCGTTGATCCCTTCCTGCAGCAGTTGGCCGTTGGCGGCTTCCTTGTAGTACATCACCTGGTCTTTATCGACCGGCACGTACTTCTGGCCTTCCGGTGCATAGATACCGATCTGGCGGAACAGGCCTTCCATACCGAAGGTACGGGACTCATCGGCCAGGATGGGAACCACACGCGGCGCCAGGGTCTTGTCGCGCAAGATCTGGTTGAGAATACGCACGAAGGCTTGCGTGGTCGAAATTTCGCGGCCTTCGGCGGTCGGCTCCAGGACAGCCTTGAAGGTGTCCAGTGCCGGTACCGGCAGCTTTTCGTCAGAAACACGGCGGCGCTTGGGCAGGTAGCCGCCCAACTCGGCGCGGCGCTCCTGCAGGTACTTCATTTCCGCGGATTCTTCCGCAGGCTTGAAGTACGGCAGCTCTTCCAGCTTGTCGTCCGGCACCGGAATGTTGAAGCGATCACGGAATTCGCGGATGGCGTCCAGATCCAGCTTCTTCTTCTGGTGGGTCGGGTTCTTGGCCTGGCCGTCATGACCCAGGCCATAGCCCTTGATGGTCTTGGCCAGAATCACCGTCGGCTGGCCGCCATGTTCGGTGGCCGACTTGAAGGCGGCATAAACCTTGTGCGGATCGTGACCGCCACGGTTCAGGCGCCAGACATCGTTGTCGCTCATGCGGGCGACCATTTCCAGCAGCTTGGGGTGCTTGGCAAAGAAGTTTTCGCGCACGAACTTGCCGTCGTTGGCCTTGTAGGCCTGGTATTCACCATCAACGGTTTCTTCCATGATCTTGCGCAGGATACCTTCTTTGTCGCGCGCCAGCAGCGGATCCCAGTAGCCGCCCCAGATCAGCTTGATGACGTTCCAGCCCGCGCCACGGAAGTCGCCTTCCAGTTCCTGAATAATCTTGCCGTTGCCACGCACCGGGCCGTCCAGGCGCTGCAGGTTGCAGTTGATGACGAAAATCAGGTTGTCGAGCTTCTCACGGGCAGCCAGGCTGATCGCGCCCTTGGATTCCGGCTCGTCCATTTCGCCGTCGCCGCAGAATACCCAGACCTTGCGCTTGCTGGTGTCGGCTATGCCGCGAGCATGCAGATACTTCAGGAAACGTGCCTGGTAAATCGCCATCAAGGGTCCCAGGCCCATGGACACCGTCGGGAATTGCCAGAATTCCGGCATCAGCTTCGGGTGCGGGTAAGACGATAGGCCTTTGCCATCGACTTCCTGGCGGAAGTTGTCCAGCTGCTCTTCGGTCAGGCGGCCCTCCAGATAGGCACGGGCATAGATACCAGGCGACGAGTGGCCCTGGAAGTACACCAGGTCGCCACCGTGGTCTTCGGTTTCGCCGTGCCAGAAATGGTTCTGGCCGGTACCAATCATGGTAGCCAGCGAAGCAAACGATGCCAGGTGGCCGCCCAGGTCGCCACCATCGGGCGGCGTGTGACGGTTGGCCTTCACGACCATGGCCATGGCGTTCCAGCGCACATAGGCGCGGATGCGGGCCTCGAGCTCCAGATTGCCCGGATGGCCGGGCTGCAGGGCTTCCGGAATCGTATTGACGTATGCGGTGTTAGGCGAGAAAGGAATATGGGCGCCCGAGCGGCGCGCCTGGTCAATCAGGCGTTCAATCAGGAAGTGGGCGCGCTCCGGCCCCTCCTGTTCCAATACCGCGGCCAGGGCATCCAGCCATTCCTGGGTTTCAAGGCTGTCGATGTCTTGCGCCGTCGAGCTTTGATCGACGTTCTCTTGTGCGGACATAAGGTGTCTCCTTATCTTCGGATGGACGGGCGAAGCCGGAAACTCCCGGCTTGATCCAGTTTCTGCGCTGCTTTGCCCAGGCTCCCAGCCTTGGCTGGATGTCTCGGCCACACTATCTGTCATGGGGTCCGGCACGCAGCGCTGGGCCGCGGCGCCGATACTGCATGCGCGCTGCCGGTCAGGTTGTCCTGCGCCGGCGGAAACAGGCAAGCATTTACATGATAGTTAGAGGGGCTTCCCTTTCGTAACCTAGCATAACGTTATCGCAAACGCATTCTAGGAAAGACACTGTGAGGGGGCAAGCGATTTTTCACGAAGCGAGATTATATTTCATAATATAAAAAATGGAACGCGTGTCCAGTCGTTTGCCTTGATATGGATCAGCGACACTCAAGACCTCGACACACACGCCTTACCGTCCGGGGAGGCTTGCCTGAATCCAAGGCGGAGTCATACCGCCACTGACGGATTCCATACCGGCGATGCATTTCATGCCAGATTCCCTGCGCGGCCGCAGGCTCGTGTTCTAAAATGCCCGCGAATCGGAAAAAAGAGACAATGGCCAGTACGCCCAAACCTTCCATCACGACCCAGTTCCACGATCATGCGCGCACCCGGCGGCGCGGCTGGTACTGGCTGACGCCCGTCCTCGTGCTGGGGCTCTATCTTTGCGTGATGGGCGCCTTCTTCTGGCTGCAGCATCTGCGCGATGACAGCGTGATGTTCGTCACCATCGACCAGGAAATCCGCCAGCAGCGGCTGTTGTGGGTGGTCATCGGTCTGTCCATCGTCATTATCATCAGCCTCTTGGCACTCTGGCGCTACACCCGTTACCGCTGGAATGCCGAAGCGGCCCTGATTGCGGAAACCAGTTTTCGCCGGGCCATGGAAAACTCCATGTCCACTGGCATGCGCGTGATTGACATGGATGGCCGCATTGCTTATGTCAACCCGGCTTTCTGTCGCATGATAGGCTGGAACGAAGCCGACCTGGTCGGCCGCCGTCCGCCCTTCCCCTATTGGGTGCCCGGGCGCTTTGAAGCGCACCAGCACACCATGGACCTGGTATTGTCAGGCAATACGCCCAGCAGCGGCCTGGAAGTCGAGGCCCAGCGGCGCGACGGCTCCCGCTTCACGGCACGCATGTATGTTTCGCCGCTGCTGGATCCGGACAGCAAGCAGATCGGCTGGATGACCTCGATGACGGACATCACCGAACCCAAGCGCATCCGGGAAGCGCTGACCGCCGCCCACGAACGCTTCATGACCGTGCTGGAAGGCCTGGACGATGCCATTTCCGTGACTTCCGACAAACAGGAAGGCATGGAGCTGTTGTTTGCCAATCGTACCTATCGCCGCGTTTTCGGCGCGCATGCCACGGGCCACGAGGAATTGCTGGGCGGCCGGCGCGGCCGCTATACCGACGAATCCATCGAGATTTTTTCGCAATCGGCACAGCGTTGGTTCGAAGTGCGCCACCGCATCCTGGCCTGGACCGACGGCCGCAAGGTACGCCTGCAGGTTGCGCGCGACATTACCGAACGGCGTGACCATGAAGAAGCATCGCGCGTGCAGCGTGAAAAAATCCAGTTGACCAGCCGCCTGACCACCATGGGTGAAATGGCGTCGTCACTGGCGCATGAATTGAACCAGCCCCTGACGGCCATTACCAATTACAGTATGGGCGCCGTCGCCATGGTGCGCGCAGGCCGCACCGACCCCGACTCCCTGCTGCCCGCTCTGGAAAAAGCAGCCATGCAGGCCGAGCGCGCCGGCAAGATCATCAGCCGCATCCGCGAATTCGTGAAACGCAGCGAACCGCGCCGCCAGAGCGTTTCGATGCTTGGTATCCTGGAAAACGCCGTGGCTTTCGCCGATATCGACGCCCGCAAACGTCGTATCAGCATTGTTCAGGATATCGAGCGGGACTTGCCGAATGTCCTGGCCGACCCCATCTTGATTGAACAGGTGCTGCTCAACCTGTTGAAGAATGGCCTGGAAGCCATGGAAAACAGCGATATCGACATCCTGCGCGTGGAATTGCGCCGGGAAGGCTCGCTGGTTGGCGTATCCGTCATCGACGCAGGCCATGGCCTGGCCGACCCGCAGCGCCTGTTTGAACCGTTTTTCAGCACCAAGTCCGAAGGTCTGGGCATGGGGCTTAACATCTGTCGCACAATAATAGAGTCTCACCACGGCAGGCTTTGGGCACAGCCCAATCCTACCGGAGGTACCATATTCAGGTTCACCCTGCCCTGCGCTGCGCCGGAAACGGTCAGGCCAGAGGCTAAGTCCGAGGAGAAGCACGCATGAGCACCCCCCAAAACGCCGGCATGGTTTATATCGTTGATGACGACGAAGCAGTACGCGATTCGTTGCGCTGGCTGCTGGAGGCCAATGGCTATCGCGTGACAGCCTTCGATAACGCCGAAGTCTTTCTGTCGCAGTACGACCCAGGGCAACTGGCGGTACTGATTGCCGATGTGCGCATGCCAGGCATGAGCGGCCTGGAGCTGCAAGAACAATTGCTGGCGCGCAAGGCTCCGATTCCCATCATCTTCATCACCGGCCACGGCGACGTTCCCATGGCAGTGGCTAGCATGAAGAAAGGCGCGGCCGACTTCCTCGAAAAGCCCTTCAATGAATCCGACCTGCGTCAGATCGTGGGCCGCATGCTGGATCAGGCTGCCGAGCGCCATGACCAGGTTCAGACCCGGCGCAACCGCGAAGCCATGCTGGGCCGCCTCACCGCGCGCGAACAGCAGGTGCTGGAACGCATCGTGGCCGGCCGCCTGAACAAGCAGATCGCCGACGATCTGGGCATCAGCATCAAGACCGTTGAGGCGCACCGCGCCAACATCATGGAAAAACTTCAAGTAACCACTGTGGCCGACCTCATGAAGGTGGCCCTGAACAACAATTAACGGATAGTCCCAATGACCGCACGCATTATCAATGGCTCCGCCCTGGCCCAACAGATCCGGGAAGAAGCCGCCGTCCGCGCCGCCAGCCTGACCGCCGCCGGCGTCAAGCCGGGTCTGGCTGTTGTCCTGGTCGGAGAGGATCCGGCCTCCCAGGTCTATGTCCGCAACAAGGTCGCGGCCTGCGAGAAAGCCGGTTTTCACTCGGTCATGGAACGCTATCCGGCTGACCTGAGCCAGGCAGAGTTGCTGGAACGTGTGCGTGCGCTGAATGCTGACCCAGCCGTTCATGGCATTCTTGTGCAACTGCCCTTGCCCAAGCATATCGACGCGCACACAGTCATTGAAACCATCGCCCCGGAAAAGGACGTCGATGGTTTTCATATTGCCAATGCCGGCCTGCTGATGACCGGCAAGCCGCTATTCCGCCCCTGCACGCCCTATGGCGTCATGAAGATGCTGGCCCACGAGAATGTCGCGCTGCGCGGCGCGGAAGCGGTCATCGTCGGCGCCAGCAATATCGTGGGCAAGCCCATGGCCATGCTGCTGCTGGCCGAAGGCGCGACCGTCACTCTGTGCAACTCCAAGACCCGTGATCTGGCAGCGCATACGCGCCGTGCCGATGTTCTGGTCGTGGCCACGGGACGCCCCGGCATCGTGACCGGCGACATGGTCAAACCCGGTGCAGTCGTGATTGATGTCGGTATCAATCGTGGCGCCGACGGCAAGCTGTGCGGCGACGTGGACTTTGCATCGGCCAGTGAGGTCGCCGGCGCCATTACGCCAGTTCCTGGCGGTGTCGGCCCCATGACGATCGCCATGCTGCTCGTCAACACCATAGAAGCCGCAGAACGCCAGTTGCAGGAGCAAAGCAAGGCATGAGTGTGAATCCCGCGCTGGACAATAACCCCCTGATGGTGCCGGTTTCGGCGCATATCGACTACGCCGCCATTACCCCGGCACATATCGCGCCGGCAATAGATGCCTTGCTGGAAAACGCCAGACAGGCTGTCGAGCAGGCGGCCTCGCCTGCGCTGCCCGCCACCTGGGAGGCCGTCGTCCTGCCCCTGGAGCTGGCGTCTGAGCAGCTGTGGCGTGCCTGGTCTGTCGTCGGCCACCTGAACTCGGTGGTCAACACACCGGAATTGCGTGCCGCCTACAACGAGATGCTGCCCAAGGTCAGCGAGTTTTCGACCTGGGTGGGCCTGCATGAAGGTCTCTACAAGCAGTATCTGCGGCTGCAGCATGCCGGCGGCTGGAGCCCCGCACGCCTGCGTGTGCTTGAACTGGCCCTGCGTGACTTCCGTCTGAGCGGCGTCGCGCTGGAGGGCGAAGCACGCGAGCGTTATGCCCGCAATGCCGAGCAGCAAGCCCAGGTCTCGCAGAAATTTTCCGAGAATGTGCTGGACGCCATCGATGCATGGGCCTTGTATGTCGAAGATGAAGCCCAGCTTGACGGCCTGCCTGATGATGTCCGCCAGGCCGCCCGAAATGCCGCCCAGGAAGAAGGCAAAACCGGCTGGAAGCTCACGCTGAAGATGCCCTGCTATCTGCCCGTCATGCAGTATGCCCGTGATCGCTCCCTGCGCGAGACGCTGTACCGAGGCTACGCTACCGTGGCCTCGGAAAACGGCGATGCGCGCTTCGACAACGGGCCGCAGATCGAACAGCTGCTGGCCTTGCGGGCCGAGGAAGCGCAGTTGCTGGGCTATACGGATTTTGCCACCCTGCGCCTGGAAACCCGCATGGCCGACAGCGCCGAGCAGGTGACGGAATTCCTGCGCACGCTGGCCCAACGTGCACGGCCTTATGCCGAAAGCGACCTGGCAGCCCTGCAAGCCTTCGCCCGCGCTGAACTGGCGCTCGATCCGCTGGCCCCCTGGGATGTGCCGTTTGCTGCGGAACGTTTGCGCGAACAGCGTTACGCCTATTCCGACGATACGGTAAAACGCTATTTCACGCTGCCACGGGTACTGGAAGGCCTGTTCGGCGTCGCAAACTCGCTATTTGGCGTCAAGCTGACGCCCGCCGAGCTGCCGGGCTGGCATCCGGACGTCCGCAGTTTTGCCGTGACGCAGGCCGATGGCAAGATTCTGGGGCACCTGCATATGGATCTGTATGCCCGTGCCGGCAAACAAGGTGGCGCCTGGGTCGATGGCGAGCGCAACCGCCGCCTGAGCGAGACGGGCGTCCAGACACCGGTCGCCTATCTGATCTGCAACTTTGCCAGCCCGCAAGATGGCCGCCCTGCCTTGCTGACGCATGATGATGTCATCACCCTGTTCCATGAAAGCGGCCATGCCTTGCATGCCCTGCTGTCGGAAGTGGATGAGCCTGCATTGTCGGCTTTCTCTGCGGTGGAGTGGGACGCCATCGAACTGCCATCTCAGTTCATGGAAAATTTCTGCTGGGAGTGGGAGGTTGTGCAAGGCCTGTCGGCGCACGTGGAGACGGGTGAGCCCTTGCCACGCGAATTGTTTGACAAGCTGCTGGCAGCCCGCAACTTCCAGGGTGGCATGCAAATGCTGCGGCAGATCGAATTCTCGCTTTTTGACATGCTGCTGCACCAGCAAGTGCGCCCCATGGTAATGGCGGAAGTGCTGACCGTGCTCGACAAGGTACGCCAGGAGGTTGCCGTCCTGTACCCGCCTGCCTGGCACCGTTTCCCCAATAGCTTTTCGCACTTGTTTGCGGGGGGCTACGGCGCAGGCTATTACAGCTACAAATGGGCCGAGGTATTGTCGGCAGACGCCTATGCCGCGTTTGAGGAAGCAGCACAGGCTGGCAATGGCTCTACGCTGGATGCCGCCACGGGCGCCCGATTCCGCAAGGAAATCCTGGCCGTGGGCGGTGAACGTCCGGCAGCAGAATCCTTCCGCGCCTTCCGTGCGCGCGATGCCAGCATGGATGCCCTGCTGCGCCATAGCGGCATGGATGGCCAGCCCTGACAGACCCTGACAGGACATGAACGGCATGCAGCCAGGCCTGCATGCCGTTTTTTTTATCCGTGCCACGCAGCCGGCGCCGGCCAGCTAGGCTGGGCCAGGTTTCATAGTTTTGCCCATTTTCCTTTAATCATGGATAAAATATATCCATGATTAAAGGAAAAACGTCATGAAGCTCAGCGACGGCGTGGAACAGGCCATACACAGTGTGACCCTGCTGGCGGGACTTTCCCCCGCAGGCTTGCTCTCGGCTGCGGCCCTGGCCGAATACCACGGGGTATCGCCCAGCTATCTACTCAAGCATCTGCAGGCGCTTTCCGCTGCCGGTATTCTCCAGACCCTGCCTGGCCCCAAGGGCGGCTATCGGCTCGGCCGCGCTCCGGCAGAGATTTCGCTATTGGATATCGTCCTGGCCGTGGAAGGCGCCGGGCCGGCCTTTCGCTGCCAGGAAATACGTCGCCGCGGCCCCAATCCCCTGCCGCCGGATTGCGCCATGCTTGCCGGCCCCTGCCGCATCAACACCGCCATGCAACGCGCCGAACAGGCCTATCGCGCCGAACTCAGATCCGTCAGCATCGCCAGCATTATTGCCGACGTCAGCGCGCGCGACGACGGCGCCATCGCCAAACGCAGTGGCTCGTTCCTACAGGCGCACGAGCGCATTCCCATCCAGAAAGCCTGACCCCTTGCCTTTTCTTCCCAGGAGTACGCCATGCAAAACCGCTTCAATTTCGCCAAAGCCGCACCCGACGCCTACCAGGCGCTTTCCTCCGTTTCGCAATATCTGACCGAGGAATCCGGCTTGGCGCCTGATCTCATCCACCTGATCAATCTGCGAGCATCCCAAATCAATGGATGCGCGTTTTGCGTGGACATGCACGTCAAGGAAGCGCGTCATGACGGCTTCAGCGAGCAGAAAATCCACCTGGTCAGCGTCTGGCGCGAATCGCCGGTTTTCGACGAGCGCGAACGCGCCGTACTGGGCTGGACGGAGTCCTTGACGCTGGTATCGCAGACCCATGCCCCGGATGCAGCCTATGACGCATTGCGCGCCTTTTTTACAGAAGCGGAGATGACCAAGCTCACGCTGGCGATCGGCGTCATCAATGCCTGGAATCGCCTGTGTGTAGGGTTCCGCGCCCTGCCCGCCATCGACGCCAGCCCCTCGCCGGCCTGATCAGACCGCGTGCGTTCAAACCACAGCCTTGAGTCGAGCCGGCAAGCCCATGGCCCGGCCCGCCGGCTCGAGACCATCCGTCACGCATCACCCAATGATGGCGGTCTTCGCTCCGCCACACACGACAGAACCGGCCTTGTCGCGGCCTGCCAGTCTCGTGCTACCGCATGACAGGCCTGACAGACAATGCGACGGCTTCAAACTTTGTCCTGCCGCACCAGGCTGAGCAGGGTTTCAGCCAGGAACCTTGCTATCGGGCCATGGGGCTGGTCCAGCCGCCGTGCCAGATAACTTTCCAGAACCCCCTCACCCTGCCGCCCCAGCGCATCCGTCCTGATACGCACCAGTTTGCCTTCCTGCAATTCCGGCTCGACCAGCCAGAGGGGCAACCTCCCCCAGCCGACGCCTGCCCTGATCAAGGCATGTTTGGCTTCCTGGGTCGTGACCCGGCAGGTTCTTGGCGACAACACCCCGAAAGTCCGGCCAGCCGATAGCAAGGTGGGATCTTCCAGCACGATCTGCATATGCTCGGCCAATTCCGCCAGACCCAGCAGGCGGCCAGTCTCCACCATCGCCAACGGGTGATCTGCCGCGGCCACGACCACCTGTACGACAGGGGCCAACGCTTCCAGGCTGATACGTGGCTCGCGGAAATCCTCACCCACCATAATGGCCAGGTTGCAGCGCCGCTCTATCAGCGCCTGGGCCGGGTAGCCGAGGGGTTCAACAGCCACGCGTAGCGCCACCGTCGGATATCTGGCATGGACGACCCTGAGCGCGTGACCCACGACATCCAATGGAAACAGGGTATCGACCACCAGTGCCAGTTCATGCTCCAAGCCTGCGCCGAAACCACGCGCACGAGCGCGCATGGTGTCCACCCTGAGCAGCAGGTCCTGGGCATCGGCCAGCAGAGCCTGCCCTTCTTGCGTCAGTACCGGCCGATGCCCGCTGCGGTCGAATAACGGCACGCCCAACTGCGCTTCCAGATTGGCAATGCTCGTGCTGACCGCCGATTGCACGCGAGCCAGGTTTTGGGCTGCAGCCCGAAACCCGCCGCAATCCGCCACAGCCACGAATGTGCGGATCTGGTCCAGAGTGAGAGGATCTATCATTATCTAAATAAACGATCAAAACTATCAATTTATATCGCTATGATAGATCGAATGGGCTGCCTAGAATAGTTGGAACCTTTCCACAAGGAGCCATGATGGCCAAGGTACTCATCCTCTATTACTCATCTTACGGACATATCGAAACCATGGCGCAGGCCGTCGCCCAGGGCGTCAGTGAAACACCCGCCGCCGTCACGCTGCTGCGGGTACCTGAACTGGTGCCGCCCGCAGTGGCGCAAGCCGCCGGCTACCGGATGCCACAGCATGAGGAAATCGCTGATGTCGCCGAACTGGCTGACTACGATGCCATCATCATCGGCACGCCGACACGCTTTGGCAACATGGCTGCGCAGATGAAAAACTTCCTCGACTGCACCGGCAGCCTCTGGGCGCAAGACCTGCTGGTCGGCAAGGTAGGTAGCGCCTTTACCTCCACCGGCAGTCAGCATGGCGGGCAGGAAACCACCTTGCAGTCCACCCATACCGTCCTGCTGCACCTGGGCATGATTGTTGTCGGCCTGCCATACAGCTTCAAAGGGCAATTGCGTATGGACGAAATCACCGGCGGCTCACCCTATGGCGCCACGACACTCGCCGACGATGCCCAAGGCAACTACCGGCACCCTGGCGAGAACGAGTTGGCCGGCGCCCGCTTCCAGGGCCGGCACGTTGCGCAAATCGCCCTGGCGCTTGAAGCAGGACGCCAGGGCGGAGCCCGGCCATGACCCAATCGGCCCAACAGTTGGCAGCCGCTCCGGCAACGCCCTGGATGGCCGTGGGCGTCGTCGTAACAGCAGGCATCGTCGGCGCCTTGCAAGTTGGCAAGGCCGTCATTGCAGCGCCACTATTGCAGGCGGACCTGCACCTGGGCCTGGCGGCCATCGGCAGGCTGGTAGGCGTTTTTGCGCTGCTTGGCCTGATCGGCGGCCTGTTCGCTGGCGCCTGGACGGGCCGCATGGGTGCACGCCGGGTGCTGCGCCTGGGCCTGCTGATCGTTCTGGCAGGCGGTGTCCTGGGCGCTTTGTCGCGCGGGTATGAGGAACTGCTGTGGACACGCGTCATCGAAGGCGCTGGCTTCCTCCTGATCACGGTAGCCGCCCCATCCATCCTGGGCTCCCTTGCCACGCCACCCCGGCGCAATGTGGTGATGGCCTTATGGAGTTGCTTCATGCCTGCCGGCATGGCGCTGGCAATGCTGGCAGGCCCCTGGTTCGAAACCTGGCGCGACTTGTGGTGGGCCTGCGCCGCCATGGCCGTCCTGGCGGTGGGCGCGGTGTTCATCGCGGTCCCCGATACCGGCGTGCGTCGCCGGCAATCCTGGCGGCAACTGGCCGCCGATGCCCTGGACACGCTGACAGCGCGCGCTCCGTTGCTGATCGCCGCGATCTTCGGCCTTTACTGCCTGATGTTTTTCGCCTTGTTCAGTTTTCTGCCGGTGCTGCTCATGGAACGCATGAGTGTCACTCATCAGGGCGCAGGAGAGTTGAGTGCGCTGGCCATCGCCGCCAGTATCCTGGGCAATCTGGGCGCAGGCCTGTTGTTGTCAAAAGGCATGTCCCGCGCCCTGATACTGGCCGGCGCCAGTTTGGCCATGGGTATCTGCGGGCTGGGCATTTTCATGGATATCCTGCCTGGCACACCCGCATTCCTGCTGTGCATCGTCTATGCGGCGGCTGGCGGCCTGATTCCGGCGACACTGCTGTCGGCGGCTCCTTTGGCGGCTCGCACCAGCGCCCTGGTGCCCCTGGTCATGGGCCTGACGATGCAGGGCAACAACCTGGGGCAGATCGTCGGCCCGATGATTGTCGGCAGCGCCGTCCAGTACTGGAACTGGTCGGCTGCCGCCGTGGTGATAGCCAGCGCTACCGTCGTCGTCGCGCTCCTTGCAAAACCGGCCATGCATATGCCATCTCGCTTGCCGTAGCGCTGCCCGCGTTGCGCAGCCGCCGTGACGGCCACTGCTCACACACGTTTACATGCCCACCGCTGGAGAAGGTATCCAGTCACAAAAGCGATGATTCCTGACTGTTATGATTTGCATCAGGGTTGCCACCCCTGGCAAACCATCCAGCACGAGACAGGAGAATTGCATGGATTTCATTATCATGATCGTGGTCGGTTTCATCGTTGGCCTTATCGCCCGCGCCATCATGCCCGGCAAGCAGGATATGGGCATCATCATGACCGCCATTCTTGGTATTGTTGGTTCTGTCGTCGGTGGTTTCCTGGCGCGCAGCCTGGGTCTTCTTGCCGCTGGCCAGGCGGCCGGCTGGATCGCCTCGATCATCGGCGCCATCGTCGTTCTGTTCATTTATGGCCTCGTAACAAAAAACAAATAAAACTGCCTTCGCCCTGACCCGAATAAGGCACGGCAGGGAGGCCGAAAAAAGCCCGACGGTGACATACCGCCGGGCTTTTCATATGGGCAACAGAAAGAATCAGCGCGGCAAGAATCAGCGCGCCAGCTTGGCATGGGCGTCGCGCAACGCCGTGCGCAGGCCCTCCTCCACCACCGGATGATAAAACGGCATTTCCAGCATTTGCCCAATGGTCATTTGCTGCTGCACCGACCACGCCAGCAGGTGGGCCAGGTGTTCTCCGGCTGGCGCGGCAAGCTCGGCACCCAGCAAGCGCCCGTTACTGCGCTGCGCATAGACCCGCAACAACCCGGCGTTGCGCCGCATCACCCTGGCCCGGCCCTGGTCGCTGAAATCGACTTCGCCCACGACAAAATCCACGCCGGATTGTTCAAGTTCCGCATAGCGGCGGCCCGCGCTGGCAATCTGTGGCTCGGAAAACACCACGCTCAGTCCGGCGCGACGCAGCCCCGGCTCGGCCTGCGGGTGCCGCGCCGCATTGCGGCCTGCGATCCGTCCCTCGTCGCTGGCTTCATGCAACAGCTGCAAATCGCCATTGGCGTCGCCCGCAATATAGACTGCGCTATCACCGATACGCAGCGTGTGCCTGTCATACCCGAGACGGCCGCGCTCATCCAGTGTCAAACCTGCCTTGGCCAGATCCAGCGCGGCCAGATTCGGACGGCGGCCTGTCGCTGCCAAGACGTATTCGAAGTGTTCTTCCCGCGCCTGGCCTTCGTCATCCAGGAAACGGATGTGCACGCCGTCGCTGTCCGACCGGATGGCCTGCACCTGCGCACGGACGTCCAGAGACATTTCCTGCTTCAAGGCGGCCAACGCCGCCGCCTTGACGGCCGGGTCGCTGATGCCGCCCAGACTGCCGCGTGCGCCGAACAAATGTGTACGCACACCCAGCCGGTGCAAGGCCTGCCCCAGCTCCAGTCCGATGACCCCCGGCCCGAATACGGCGATGCTGCGTGGCAGATCGGCCAATTCAAACAGGTTGTCATTGATCAACAAGCGATCTCCCAGGCCAGCCAGGCTCTCCACCACATAAGGTGAAGACCCGGTGGCGATCACAATAGCCCGTGCCTGAATCTGCGTTTCCTGCTCGCCCTCGCCGACTGCCAACATGCCCGGTGCGGTAAAACGCGCCGTTCCGCGTAAAATATCACCGGCAGGAATGCTTTCCATCCCCTTGAGCACAAATCCGACAAAACGATCCCGCTCACGCCGGACTCGCGCCAGCACTTCCGCGCCATCCACCCGCACGGCATCGACATGTACGCCGAAGGGGGCGCCATCCCGCGCCGCATGCGCGGCGTCCGCCGCTGCAATCAGCAATTTGGAAGGCATGCAGCCAACGCGTGCGCAGGTCGTTCCGAACGGGCCGTTCTCGATCAGGACGGCGCTGGCCCCCTGATCGCGGGCGCTGCGATATGCGCCCAGGCCGGCCGTGCCGGCACCGATCACGGCAACATCCACCATTCGCACCATGCTCAGGCCTCCTTGCGAGTGAATTCGTAATCGGCGGCAGCAATGCCGCGTTCCACTGCAGCGATATCTTCCGTGCCAGTCACCGTCAGCGTGTGCGCCGTCAGGTCGGCCTGTACCAGCGCGCCGGGCACTGCCTCTTGAATAGCGCCTGTCAGGGCACGAACGCAGTGATCGCAACTCATATCGGGAACCTGGAATTGCAGTGTTGCCATGTCATTTCTCCGTTACTTGCAGCGCCCTATTTAGCCAGGGCATCACTTCATTCTATCCCAGGCACCGCCCGCCCGGCCCGATGCCCCAAAAGCGCTTGACCTTGCCATAATGGAAAGGTTGAGAATACAGCCATACCTACCATGTCTGCTGCCCACGACAGCACAGGCCCCCTATTCCGCTCTCGGAGAAAGTCATGAGTACGAAAGCCGCCAATCGTGACGCAACCTTAGCCATCGAACTTGCCATTGATGGCATGACATGCGCATCCTGCGTGAACCGCGTACAGAAAAAACTCGCCGCACAACCTGGCGTGCTGGAAGCCAGCGTCAACCTGGCAACCGAGCGCGCCAGCGTGCGACTGCAACCGGATGGCGCTTCGCCGGACGCGCTGGCGGCCGTCGTAACCGCTGCCGGCTATCCGGCCAGCGTGGTGGTCGATCGAGAACGCATGGCCGCCGAGCAAAGCGCGCGCCAGGAGCAAGAACGCCAGCGGCTCAAGCGCGCTTTCCTGCTTTCATTGGTTCTGACCCTGCCCGTCTTTCTGCTGGAGATGGGCAGCCATATGGTGCCGGCCATCCACGATTTCGTCATGCACACGCTAGGCACGCAACGCAACGCTTGGATACAGGGAATACTGACCACCCTGGTGCTGGCTGGACCGGGCCGGCACTTCTTCCGTGACGGCCTGCGCGCGCTCTGGCAGCGGACACCGGACATGAACTCGCTGGTCGCAGTCGGCTCCGGGGCGGCCTGGCTCTATTCCGTGGTCGCAACGCTGGCGCCGCACTGGCTGCCGGAAGCCTCGCGCCATATCTACTTTGAAGCCAGCGCCGTCATCGTCACCCTGATCCTGCTGGGCAAAATGCTCGAAGCACGCGCCAAGGGCCGTACCGGCGCAGCCATACGTCGCCTGGTCGGGCTGCAGGTCAGGACCGCTAGACGCGTGCTGTCCGATGGCACGATCGAAGATGTCGATATTTCCGCTGTGCGCACTGGCGACCTGCTGCGTGTGCGTCCCGGCGAGAAAATCCCGCTGGATGGCGTGATCCGCCAGGGAGAGTCGCATGTCGATGAATCCATGCTCACCGGCGAGCCCCTGCCTGTTTCCCGCAAAGCGGGCGACAGCGTTACTGGCGCCACGCTCAACACGCATGGCAGCCTGGATATCGAAGTCACGCGCACGGGAGAAAACACCACGCTGGCTCAGATCATCCGCATGGTAGAACAGGCGCAAGGGGCACGCCTGCCCGTGCAGGCCCTGGTGGATAAAGTCACCGGCTGGTTCGTGCCCGCCGTGATGGGCATTGCCATTCTGACGCTGGCCCTGTGGATGCTGCTCGCACCCTCGCTAGGTTTTGACTTTGCGCTCGTCAACGCAGTGGCCGTATTGATCGTAGCCTGCCCTTGCGCCATGGGCCTGGCCACGCCGACCTCCATCATGGTGGGTACCGGCCGGGCCGCTGACCTCGGCATTCTGTTCCGCCAAGGCGATGCACTGCAAACGCTGCGTGAAGTCGATACCGTCGTCTTCGATAAAACCGGCACACTGACGCAAGGCAAGCCGGCGCTGACGAATATCCAGGTGGCTGAGGGCTTTGAGGAAGCGTCCGTGCTGCAAATGCTGGCCAGTGCCCAAAGCCACTCTGAACACCCGATTGCCCATGCCATCGTGCAGGCGGCGCAAGCGCGCAATATGACATTCGGCCAGGTTGACGGCTTCGAAGCCATCAGCGGCGCGGGGCTGGCGGCCACGGTCGATGGCCACGCCCTGATCGCCGGCGCAGCCAAACTCATGCAAGAACGCGGCATCGCCATGGACGCCATGCTTGCCGCGTTGGCCGACCAATGGGGTGCCGCCGGCAACACCCCCTTCTATGTCGCCCTGGACGGACGCATGGCCGCACTGGTTGCCGTGGCCGACCCCCTCAAGGACGACACGCCTGCTGCCCTGCAAGCCTTGCATGAACAAGGCATTCGCCTGGTCATGCTAACAGGCGACAATCAACGCACCGCCGAAGCCGTGGCCGCCCAGCTGGGCATTGACGATGTACACGCCCAGGCCTTGCCCGCCGACAAGGTAGCGGTACTGGCGCAGCTCAAGGCGGCAGGCAAGCATTGCGCTTTCGTGGGCGATGGCATCAATGATGCCCCTGCCCTGGCGGCAGCGCATGTTGGCATCGCCATTGGCACGGGAGCGGATATCGCTGTCGAATCCGCTGGCGTGGTCTTGATGTCCGGCTCTCTGACTGGCGTTGCCAATGCCATCGCGCTCTCGCGCGCGACCATGCGCAATATTCGCCAGAACCTGTTCTGGGCCTTTGTCTATAACGCAGCACTCATTCCGCTGGCAGCCGGCGTGCTCTATCCCGCCTATGGCCTGCTGATGTCGCCAGTATTTGCCGCCGCGGCCATGGCGCTCTCCAGCGTCTTTGTGGTCGTCAATGCCTTGCGCCTGAAAGCCTGGCGTCCACAACCATCGCACACTGCAGGAGCACGAGCATGAATATCGGTGCAGCCTCCAAGGCCAGCGGCATTTCCGCAAAAATGATCCGCTACTACGAAGATGCGGGGCTACTGCCTGCCGTCCAGCGCAGCGAGGCGGGCTACCGACATTACCGGGAACAGGATGTGCACACGCTGCGTTTTCTCAGGCGTGCCCGCGACCTCGGCTTTTCCGTTGAACAGATGCGTAGCCTGGTGCAACTTTGGCAGGACAAATCCCGGGCCAGCGCCGATGTCAAAGCACTGGCTCTGGCCCATATCCAGGAATTGCGCGCCAAAGCGCTGGCGCTGGAACAAATGGCCGATACGCTGGCGCACCTGGCCAGCCACTGTCATGGTGACGAGCGGCCGGACTGCCCGATCATTACAGGCCTTCAGGCGCCGTCCAGCGACTGACATACACTGAGGGCGCCTGCCTGGCGGATTCCTGCGCCGGCACGGCAGGCGTGCCTATCACCAGATAGCCCATAAAGCGGTAGGACAGCGGATCAAAACCCAGGCCTTCCTGCACTTCTTCCACGGCCGTACCCAGCCCGGTGCTCCAGAAAGCGCCATAGCCCAGGAAATGGGCAGCATTCAAGATGTTCATCACGGCCGCGCTGGTTGCCGCCAACTGTTCCCACTCGGGGGCCTTGGGATGGTCGTGGTGAATCTCATGCCCCAGGGCGATCACCAGCGGCACCTTGGCCAGCCAGGCGCGCACGGCATGTTCCTTCTCGGGCGTCATGCGGGCATCGCCGGCGGCCTTGACTGCGGCGATGGCGAAATCCGCCAGGCGGCCAATGGCTGCTCCCTCAATCACACGAAAACGCCAGGGGCGCAAAGACGCATGATCCGGCGCACGTGCCGCGGCCTGGAGAATCAGATCCAGCTCCTCGGCATTGGGCCCTGGGGCCGTCAACAGGGAATTGGAACGTCGGGACAGCAAAAGCTCCAGGGCGCTGGTCGCCACATCAGACGGATTGCTCATTGTTGGAAGGTCTCGCTTGGTAGAAAAACGGATACCTGCGCTAGCCGGCACGGTATGACACGATGTGGCGCCGCAGTGAATGAAACTGATTCTCGCACACTTCGTCGGCCATGCCCGGCTTATCCCCTGCCTGCAGCGGGTTTTCCGCAACCGCTCCAATCCCGCGCGGCCATATCGACGGCCTTTCCCTGAACGGCGACGCAAGAGCACAGTGGTTTGCAGTCATCCCCGCCGTGCGAACTGTTGCCCATCCTGGACTGAATCATCCGCCGAGCCTGCCATTGTCCTCCGGCACAGGCCGCATCGAATATCGCCACGAACAGAGACAGCAGGCATAAAAAAACAGGCCGGAAAGCATGGCTTTCCGGCCTGTTTGCATGACCTCAGCAGACCGTCAGGCCGTCTGCCCTGCAGGCATGCTGCCAGGATCAGGCATCGCCCCAGACTTCGCGGGCCACTTCCATGACCAGTTGCATCTTGGCGCGTTGCGCGGCAACGGCAATATCATTGCCGTGCACGGTGCTGCTGAAACCACATTGCGGCGACAGCGCCAATTGCTCCAGCGGCGCGTACTGGGCGGCCTCTTCGATACGGCGCTTGATGGCGTCCTTGGATTCCATTTCACCGAACTTGGTGGTGATCAGGCCCAGCACCGCTACCTTGTTTTTGGGCAGGAAACGCAGCGGACGGAAATCGCCCGAACGGTCGTCGTCATACTCCAGGAAGTAGGCATCGACATTCATTTCAGCCAGCAGTGCCTCGGCGACCGGCTCGTAGTTGCCCGCCGCTGCGTGCGTGCTGCGGAAGTTACCGCGGCACAGGTGAATGCCCAGGCGCATGCCAGCAGGCTTGCGGGCCACGACGCGATTGATGAAATCGGCATAGCGATGCGGCAGCTCGTTGGGATCATCACCACGCTGGCGAGCGGCTTCGCGCATGCGCTCATCACACAAGTAAGCCAGGTTAGTATCGTCCATCTGCACATAATTACAGCCGGCGGCGGCCAGCGAGTGCAGCTCGTCGGCATAAGCCTGCGCCACATCATCATAAAAATCAGGGTCCAGCACCGGGTAATGCTCTTTGCTGATACCGGCGCGGCCGCCACGGAAGTGCAGCATGGTCGGCGACGGAATCGTAACCTTGGGCACCGAGCCTGCCGCCACATTGGCCTTGAGGAACTGGAAGTCAGCCAGCTGGATATCGCGCACATGGCGCACCTTATCGACCACCTTCATGATGGGCGGCGCCAGCTCGATCTTGCCATTGGGACGTTCGATCACGGCCGGAATCTCGCTGACCACGCCACCCAGCTGACGCAGGAAGTCCACGTGGAAATAGGTGCGGCGGAACTCGCCATCAGTAATGCTCTTGAAACCCAGCTCTTCCTGGAACTTGATGATTTCCAGAATAGCCTTGTCTTCCACGGCTCGCAGCTGTTCAGCAGTGATTTCACCCTTTTCCTTCTGGGCGCGGGCTTCCAGCAAATAGGCGGGACGCAGGAAACTGCCGACATGCTCGGCGCGGAATGGCGGATTAAGCGGAATGCTCACTGAAAACTCCCAATGGTTTTGACGAATATCATCCTGACGCGCCAACGTTTTATGTATACATAAAACGTCGGCCCGGTGGTGCCGGCTGCTTCACCTTCCGTCACCGTTACTTGGATAATTCTATTTGATTATTGCCACTTAACGCAGCACAAGCCAAGTGCCAGCCAGAATTTTATGGAACAAGAATATCGTTGATTTCATCAGCTTGCATACAATCCACGCCATTCTCTCAAGATTTAAATGAATATTTTTCATTTAAAGCTGTCTTTCCGGAACGCTACGCAAGATCCCGGCTGTCAATCCAGTAAAACTTGGCTTAATTTACAGAGATTGCTTTCCCCTGGCCTGGGCTCGGCCGACCGAAAAATCACACACTGAACCGAGATATAGCAGAACGCTATCGGCTTAATTGAATTAATTGATTTTATTTTGTCATTGAGATTTTCTATGATCAACCCAATCACATCGCAACACCAACCCACAGGAGGACCTCACTATGACCCGCCCCACCCTCACGACCGCCGCTGGCGCCCCTGTCGCCGATAACCAGAACAGCCTGACGGCAGGCCCGCGCGGCCCCTTGCTTGTCCAGGACTACCAGCTGTTCGAAAAGCACGCACACTTCAACCGTGAGCGTATTCCCGAGCGTGTCGTTCATGCCAAGGGCTCGGCTGCGTTCGGCACCTTCACCGTCACGCACGACATTACGCGCTACTCCTGTGCGGACATCTTCTCCGCCATCGGCTTGCAGACCGACCTGCTGCTGCGCTTCTCCACGGTTGCCGGCGAACGTGGCGCTGCCGATGCGGAACGCGATGTACGCGGCTTCGCGCTCAAGTTCTATACCCGCCAGGGCAACTGGGATCTGGTCGGCAACAACACCCCTGTCTTCTTCGTCCGCGACGCCTACAAGTTTCCGGACTTCATCCACACGCAAAAGCGCGACCCACGCACCAACATGCGCAGCAACACCGCGCAATGGGATTTCTGGTCGCTGTCACCGGAATCCCTGCACCAAGTCACCATCCTGATGAGCGACCGCGGCCTGCCGGCTTCTCTGCGCCACATGCATGGCTTCGGCAGCCATACCTACAGCATGATCAATGCGCAAGGTGTCCGTCACTGGGTCAAATTCCACTTCAAGAGCCAGCAAGGCATCAAGAACCTGACCAACGCCGAAGCTGCGCAAATCATCGGCGGCGACCGAGAATCGCATCAGCGCGATCTGTACAACTCGATCGAGAACGGCGAATTCCCACGCTGGAAACTCTACATCCAGGTCATGACCGAAGCCCAGGCCGAACAGACCAGCTACAACCCCTTTGATCTCACCAAAGTCTGGCCGCATGGCGACTTCCCGCTGATCGAAGTCGGCACGCTGGAACTGAACCGCAACCCGGACAACTACCACGCACAAGTCGAGCAAGCCAGCTTTTCGCCTGCGAACGTCGTCCCCGGCATCAGCCACAGCCCGGACAAAATGCTGCAATTCCGCATTTTCTCGTACGCGGACGCTGCACGCCATCGCCTGGGCGGCAACCATGAGCAACTGCCGGTCAACCAACCGCGCTGCCCGGTACACAACTACTATCGTGATGGCGCCATGTGCTTTGGCGACAATGGCGGCGGCTCGGTCAACTATGAACCCAACTCCTTCAACGGCCCACAGGAAGCACCGGCCTTCAAGGAACCCCCGCTGCCGCTTCACGGCGCGGCCGACCGCTATGACCACCGCGAAGGCAACGACGACTACACCCAGGCAGGCAATCTGTTTCGCCTGATGAACCCGTCGCAACGCCAGCAACTGTTCGACAACATCGCGGCCGCCATGGACGGCGTCCCTGAAACCATCGTCGAGCGCCAACTGGGGCACTTCGAAAAGGCTGATCCTGCCTACGCCGCGGGCGTACGCAGCGCCCTCGCGCAACGGGCCAACGCAGCCTGAACTCGGCGCGCATGCCGTCCCCAAGAACGGCATGCGCGCCGCCCGGCCGCGGCACCACCGCAATGCCTTGGCGATACCACGACGAACTAAATCAATCGACTGCGTATCCGATTGGACCCCCACTCCGCCACCCCGACCATCACCAGAATGGCAATAAAAATCAAGGTAACCTGAGGCCAGGCCAGCGTATCCACGGATGCGGCCAAAGGCAAGCCCAAACCCCCAGCCCCCACAATCCCCAGAATCGTCGATTCACGAATATTCACATCCCAGCGATACACCACCGTCCCGACAATCGCTGGCATCACTTGCGGCACAATCCCGTAGCCCAGCACCTGCAAACGGCTGGCCCCCGTCGCCTCAATGGCCTCAACCTGCCGGGCATCGGTCTCTTCTATCGCCTCATAAATCAACTTGCCGACAAAGCCCACCGACCGCAACGCAATGGCGATCGTCCCGGCCAAGGGCCCAGGCCCGAGCATGATCACCAGCAGCATCGCCCAGATCAGGGAATTGATCGACCGTGACGTCACAATCACCACCAAAGCTGCCGGACGTGCCAGCCAACGGCTAGGCGTCGTATTCCTAGCAGCCAGAAACGCCAGCGGAATCGCCAACACGGCGCCAATCAACGTGCCCAGCGTCGCAATATGAATCGTATCCACCAGCGGTTGCCACAACTGCCCGACATAATGCCAGCGCGGCGGAAACATACGCGACACCATATCCCAGGCAGCGCTGGGCGCATCTGCAGCGAACACCCAGATCGTATTTTCACTGATCTCCTGCCACCCCAGATAAAACAGCAAAGCCCCCAACAGCCAGCACAGCCAATTGGCACGCTGTGCCGCCGTACTCCGGTGGCGCCAGACGGGAACCGCTGCACCTGCGCCTGCAGGAGAACCTGAATCAAAACCAGCGCTCTTCATTGGAAATGTCGCCTCACCAAACCGGATGCATACTCCGCCAATAGAACAATCACGATAATCAGCAACAGAATCGCCCCTGCCGTATCGAACTCATAGCGATCCAGCGAAGTATTTAGGGTCGCGCCTATCCCTCCGGCGCCCACGATCCCCAGCACGGCGGACTCGCGGAAATTGATATCCAGCCGATACATCGACAAACCCGCAAGACGCGGCTTGATTTGCGGCATCACCGCAAACACCACGCATTGCAACCAGCTGGCGCCCGTTGCGCGCAACGCCTCCCACTGAGAGGAATCTATCGTTTCTATTTCATCGGCCAGCAACTTCGCCAGAAACCCGATGGACGCGATCACCAGCGTCACCATGCCCGCCAGCGGCCCGAACCCGAACATCTTCACGAACAAAATGGCGATGATGATTTCCGGAAAAGCGCGTGCGCCCGCCACCAAGGTACGGCAGGCTGCATAGACCGGCCAGGGCGCCATATTGCGCGCGGCACCCAATGCCACAGGCACGCTCAACGCAATCCCCAGCACTGTTGCGGTAATTGTCATCGTCAGGCTCTCTACCAAGCCGGCGAAAATTTCACTCCAGCGGGAGGTGAAATCCGGTACGAAAAACTGCTTGAACAACAGCGCGGCCCGGCCCAACCCTTCCGCCGCACGATCCCAGTTGATCGGCAAACTACCCAGCGCCCAGAACAGATACAGCACCAGCAAGGTCGTCAGCAAACGGGTTTTCCAGGGCGACCCCCAACGCGGCGGACGCCGCCATTGGCTTGGGTAAGCGCCGCGACCTGACACCGCCCCTGTCGCAAGCGCACGACTCATGCCAGACTCCCCTGCAAACGCGCTCCGGCCGGCGCGCCGTCGGCCTCATCCTCTGCCAAGGAAGCCTCCGGCGCCTGGGCAGGTGCATTCCAATCTTCCTCGCCATAAATCTCGGTCAAGGCGGCGGCGTCCAGCCCGGCAGGCGCGCCGTCATACACGACCTTGCCTTTGCGCAGGCCGACGATACGGTCCGCATAACGCAGCGCCAGCGGAACATCATGAATATTGATAATGGCCGACAGGCTGCGCTCACGGCACAGCTCGCAAATCAAACGCATGATCTGCCGCGCCGTACGTGGATCCAGACTCGCTGTCGGTTCATCAATCAGCAGCAACTGCGGCTCCTGCATCAGCGCCCGAGCAATCCCGACACGCTGGCGCTGCCCGCCGGACAGCGCATCGGCACGCTTATCCTGGAAGCCGGCCAAACCGACACGATCCAGCAGCTCAAACGCGCGGGCAATGTCCTGGGCAGGAAAACGGCGCAACCAGCTGGCCCAAAACCCCACATACCCCAACCTGCCGGACAACACGTTCTCCATCACGCTCAGGCGCTCTACCAGGGCGTACTCCTGGAAAATCATCCCGATCTGGCGGCGGGCCCGCCGCAACCGGGCGGCACTCAGGCCGGTCAGGCTATCGCCCGCCAGCGTAATGCTGCCCGACGATGGCGTCACCAGACCGTTGACGCAGCGAATCAAGGTACTTTTTCCGGCGCCGGAGGGCCCGATCAAGGCCATCACCTGGCCAGCCGGCAGCGCCAGTTCGACCTGGTCCAGCGCCAGGTCGCCAGTCGCATAACGTTTACTCAGGGATTGCAGTTGCAGCATGGTGGCTCCATGGCGGCCGGCAACCCGCGCATGGCCCGACGGGCTGGGCGCGGCTCATGCATGGGCCGCTGGCGGGCGGCCGGCCATGGGCGCGCCGGTCCAGGCCATCTCCGTCGCGGAGCGCCTGGCGCCAGCGCCCGGGGTTACTTGCAGCTATAGCTGACGTCCATTGCGCGGTCGATATCACGCACCACGCCCCAATGTTCCTTATAGGTAATGGGGATAAACGTTTCCTGGGGCGGGCTGGATTTGCTGAACTCCTCCAGCAAGGGGCTGCCCGTCCAATCGTAGGTAAAGAACGCTTCGCGTACCTTGTCGGCCAGCTCAGGTTTCAGGTTATAGACGTAGCCATAGCCCGTCGTCGGGAACGACTGCGATTTGTAGATGCTGCGCAGCTTGTCTGCATCTACCGTACCGCGCCCGATCATCCGGTTCATGACGGAATTGGCCACGGCAGCGCCGTCGTAATCCTTATTCGCTACGCCCAGCACCGAATTGTCGTGCTTGCCGGAAAAGGCAGGCTTGTAATCACGATCTGCCTGCATGCCATACTCGCTGGCCAGCAGCGCTGACGGCGCCTTGTAGCCCGAGTTGGACGTCTGCGAGGTAAAGGCGATGGTCTTGCCCTTCAGGTCCTCGATTTTCTGCGCGCTGCTATCGGCAGGCACGATGATTTCCATCTCATAGCCATAGGCGCCCTGCTTGTCCGCCATCATTGCGAACGGCACGAAGCCCGCGCAATTGACCGCCAGGGGGTTGCCACCAGTATTGAAACCGGCGACATGCAGGCGTCCGGCACGCATGGCTTCGATCTGCGCGGCATTGGACTGTACGGGGAAGAACTGGACCTTCTTGCCCGTCACCGCACTCATATGCTTCAGGAAGCCATCCCAGACACCACGATAGACTTCCGGATCTTCCACCGGGGTATAGGCGAACACCAGAGTCGCCGGATCCACCCACTCCTTGGGGTCGGTAGGCGCATCGGCCACCATATCGCCATCGCGGTCACAATAGCGGCTATCCAATTCACCACGCGGGCAGGCATCCTGCGCCTGAGCCGCGCCCATGAACGTCATTCCAAGAGCCAGGCAAAGCAGTGTCTTTTTCACGAGCTGATTTCTCCGGTAAATGGCCCGCCGCTGGGTTGCGGACCGGAATCAGCTTGCCAGTTTGAATACCGGCGATGAAATCCTGATGACACTGCCCTCACTTCCTGTCATGGCCCGCCCTGCGCGTAAAAACCGCGCAGGCAAGCCATCCAGAGACTTCGGCACGGCGCTGGGCGAGGCGGCCTGGCGCTTAGGTTGAACGCGCCATGGAGATAGGCCAACCCTGTACACGCCGGAAGACGCCGACCCAAACCGACCGGCGTCCTGCGGTAAATCTCAGGCTGTGCCGATTTAGGCTGTGCCGGTGGCCACAGGCGCGCCATCGCGCGAGGACCATTCGCTCCAAGAACCCGGATACAGCCTGGCACCCGGCAAACCCGCCACCTCGAGCGCCAGCAGATTGTGGCAGGCCGTCACGCCCGACCCACACTGCATGACAGCCCCCGACGCCGGCTGGCCGTCAAGCAAAGCCTCGAAAGCCGCACGCAATGCGTCAGGCGCCAGAAATTTCCCCTGGGCATCGAGGTTGTCCCGGAAAAACCGATTCTTTGCGCCAGGAATATGTCCGCCGATACGATCCAGCGTTTCATTCTCTCCGCGAAAACGGTCTGGCGCCCGGGCATCGACAATCAGCGGCGCCGCCTGGGCATCCACCAGCGGCCGCAGCGTTTCATAATCCACGATTTCCACCAGCGCCGGCCTCAACCTGAAACTGCCGGAGCGCCGGGTTGCAGCAGGCCCTTCGGCCAAAGGCAGGCCCGCAGCCTGCCAGGCTTGCAGGCCGCCATCCAGCACGTGGGCCTGGGCATGGCCGGCGCGCCGCAACAGCCACCAGACCCGTGCCGCATACATGCCGCCCTGCCGGTCGTACGCCACGATATGCGTGGTATTGTCGGCGCCCAGCCGCGCCAGCACGGCAGCGAATGCAGCAAAATCCGGCAAAGGATGGCGGCCATTGCTGCCGTCCGGCCTGGAACTCAGATGTTTGTCGAGGTCGATATGGGCCGCGTCGGGCAAATGAGACTGCAGAAATGCCTGCTGACCCGCCGCAGGATCACCCAGATCGAAGCTGGCGTCCAACACCAGCACCTCGGTAGGTCGCTGCTGCAACCACTCCTGCAATTGCGCAACGGTAACAAGCGGGGAATGAGGGGCCATGGAAATCTCCGGTAAGACGGTGGACGGCGAATAAGCTGCCAGCAGTGTAAATCCAGTGTGGCCGTTTGGCTTGGCCTGCGCCGGGCAAAACCGGGGGAAATTGCCCGGTTTTCAGCGCTGGAAGCCTTTAAGTTTGCTATGCTTGCCGCCTTCGTTAAGGTATTCTTTCCCCATGTCCGCCCACTCCGGTAATCTGTTCATCGTCGTCGCGCCCAGCGGCGCTGGCAAATCCAGCCTGGTTCGCGCCCTGCTCGAACGGCATCCTGATATCGCGCTCTCCGTTTCCTGCACCACCCGCGCACCGCGCGAAGGCGAAGAGGACGGCCGCGACTACCGCTTTGTCGATATCCCTGAATTCCTGCGCCGCCGGGATGCAGGTGAGATGCTGGAATGGGCCGAAGTCCATGGCAATTATTACGGCACGCCCCGCGATGCCATTGACGCCGCCATCGCCGCCGGCCACGACATTATTCTGGAGATCGACTGGCAAGGCGCACGCCAGGTACGCCAGTTTTTCCCGCACGCGATAGGCATCTTCATCCTGCCGCCTTCCATTGAAGAACTGGAAGCGCGCCTGCGGCGCCGAGGCCAGGATGCGGAAGCTGTCATCGCCAAGCGCCTGGCCGCTGCCGCCAGCGAGATTTCGCATGCGTCCGAGTGCGAATATGTTATTATTAATCAAGAATTTAGCGATGCGCTGCAGGCCTTTGAACAAATCATTCACAGTGCCCGCCTGCGCTACCCCGTCCAAAGCAAACGCAATACCGAACTGTTTGCACGCTTTGGCCTGCTGGACGCCCGCTAAGGCATCATCCTGTTTTTGTTCCCTTTTTTAAGATTCGCCATGGCCCGTATCACCGTCGAAGATTGTCTGCAAAAATCGCCCAACCGCTTCCAGCTGGCGCTGGCAGCTGCTTATCGCGCCCGTGAGCTGGCGCAGGGCCACAGCTCCCGCATCGAATCGAAGAACAAGCCAGCTGTTACCGCCCTGCGCGAAATTGCCGAAGGCGTCACCGGCCTGGAAATGCTGCGTAAAGTTCCGACCTGATCCCCTGGGAGGCTGGCGATGGACTTCTCGGGCCTGAAACAAGCGTCAACCGGTCTACTGGCTGCCATCAAGGCCGGTTCCAGGCTGGGGAAGCGCCAGAGCAAATCCCACGATGATGCCGGCGGCCACGCTGCCGGCGAAACGGTGGCCAGCCAACCGGTAGCATCGCTGGCAGGCCTGACCGAAATCATCAGCGGCTACCTCACTGAAAAAGAGGTCGCCAAGGTTCGAGAGGCCTACCGCTTTGCGGATCAAGCCCACCTGGGGCAGTTCCGCGCCAGCGGAGCCCCCTACATTTCACATCCCATTGCAGTCACGGAAATCTGTGCCGGCTGGAAGCTGGATGCAGAGGCCCTGATGGCCGCCCTGCTGCATGATGTGATTGAAGATCAGGGCGTGGCCAAGCAGGAACTGGCCGAGCGCTTCAGCCCTGATGTCGCAGAACTGGTTGATGGCCTCTCCAAGCTTGACCGCCTGGAATTCGCCAGCAAGGCGCAGCAACAGGCGGAAAGCTTTCGCAAGATGCTGCTCGCCATGGCGCGTGACGTCCGCGTCATCCTGGTGAAACTGGCTGACCGCCTGCACAATATGCGTACGCTGGATGCTGTCAGCACCGAAAAGCGCCGCCGCATTGCCAGCGAAACCCTGGAAATCTACGCGCCCATTGCCAACCGCCTGGGCTTGAATGCGTTGTTCCGGGAATTGCAGGATCTCTGTTTCGAAGCCATCCACCCCAACCGCTATCGCGTGCTGCGCAAAGCGGTGCTGGCTGCGCGCGGCAATCGCCGTGAAGTGTTGGGCAAGATTCACGATGCCGTGGCGGCGGCCCTTCCCGCCGCCGGCATTGAAGCGGATATATCCAGCCGGGAAAAGTCGCTTTACGGCATTTACCAGAAAATGGCGTCGCAGAAGAAATCCTTCTCCGATGTGCTGGACATCTACGGCTTTCGCATCATCGTGCACACCGTGCCGGAATGCTATCTGGCCCTGGGTACGCTGCACCAGCTGTACCGCCCGGTGCCCGGCAAGTTCAAGGACTACATCGCCATTCCCAAGCTCAATGGCTACCAGTCCCTTCACACCATGCTGGTCGGGCCTTACGGCACGCCGGTCGAATTCCAATTCCGTACGCGCGATATGCACCATATCGCCGAGGAAGGCGTGGCCTCGCACTGGCTCTACAAGGAAGACGACGTCCCGCTCAACGAGCTGCAGAAGCGCACGCACCAATGGCTGCAGTCGCTGCTGGACATCCAGAGCCAGACCGGCGATTCCGGCGAGTTCCTGGAGCACGTCAAGGTCGATCTCTTCCCGGACGCCGTTTATGTTTTCACGCCGCGGGGGCGCATCATTTCGCTGCCGCGTGGCGCCAAGCCCGTGGATTTCGCCTACGCCATCCATACGGATATCGGCCATCATGCCGTCGCAGCCCGCATCAACGGCGAATTCATGCCGCTGGATAGCGAACTGAGCAGCGGCGATACCGTCGAAATCATTACCGCGCCCTCGGCTCGTCCCAGCGCCCAGTGGCTCAATTATGTCCGTACCGGCCGCGCCCGCTCGGAAATCCGCCACTACCTGCGCAATGTGCAGTACGAGGAATCCGTCGCATTCGGCGAACGTCTGCTGCAACAGGCCATGCAGGCCATCAAGGCGGAACTGCCCGAATCCACCGACCCTTCCTGGGACAAGCTTGTCCGCGTCAGCGGTGCCCGCAGCCGCGAAGAGATTCTGGCAGACATCGGGCTGGGCAAGCGCCTGGCGGCCGTCGTGGCCCGGCGCTTCATGCCGGGTTCGGATCTGGTCGCCACGACAGCGGCAGCCGTCGATGAAATCGTCAGCGCCCGCTCTGCCCCCATTCCCATCCAGGGCAATGAAGGCCAGGCTGTGCAGCTGGCACCCTGTTGTCACCCGCTGCCGGGCGACCCCATCATTGCCGAATTGCGCGCCGGCCATGGCCTGGTCGTGCATATTGCCGACTGTCCGGTCGCCACGCGTGGCCAGACCAGAGAACCGGAACGCTGGGTTTCGGTGGCCTGGGATGAAAAAACCGCCAAGCATTTCTCCACCCGCCTGGATGTGACCGCGCGCAACGAGCGCGGCACGCTGGGCCGCATTGCTGCGGAAGTCACGGCAGCCGAGGCCAATATCATTCATGTCACCATGCATGATGATGCCGTCGCCACGGTCTCGCTGCAACTGACGCTGCAAGTGGAAAGCCGTGTACAGCTGGCGCGTGTCATTCGCGCCATCCGCCACGTGCCCCAGGTGCAGAAGATCGTCCGCGTCAAAGGCTGACGCCCCGCCCATGCGCCGTACCCTGCACGAAGGCGTCCGGCCCGGCCAGCGCCCTCTCCTGCAGCAACGCGGCATCTGCCCTACAATCCCTTACAGTATGCGCCCGGTCAGGCTTGCTCCTGACCGGACGGGCACCGATACCAGCGCAGGCTGGCGTATCGGCTGGCAGGCCGGATATTCCGGCCGCCTTTCCAGGGGAAGCCACTGCCTCCCTGTTGAACCCGCCGCGCTGACGCTCGCAGCGTACTGCGTGGCACTGCGCTGCGGCGCATGCTCAGGATTTCTGCCCTATGGAAGCGACACCTCTTTCTTTGCGCGGTAGCCGCCGCGATATCGGCCGCGCGCTTGGCGATCTGGCCCGTCCGCATATCGCCGGCCTGCTGGAGCAAAGCCCGACCTGGTTCGCGCTGCGCCGCTGGCGCGGCCATGCCTTGCTGGATCAACTGGGCCAGGCAACCCAGCATTATCTGCCCAAACAATGGGAAGAGCTTTGCGGTCTGGCCGAAGGCATGGACATGCCATTGGAAGACGTATTACTCTGGAATGTCCGTGGCGACCTGCTGCACAGGACGGATGATGGCTGCATGACGGTGGCCCTGCGCCACGCCGACGGTTCCCGCTGGATCGCTCACAATGAGGACGGCGACCCCTTCCTGGCCGGCCTGGGCCGCCTGGTGGAAGTCCAGGCCGAAGATGGCCCGGGATTTCTGTGCTTTTATCTGCCAGGGTCTTTGCCCGGCTATACCTTCGCGGCCAATCGTGCCGGCCTGGTGCAGGTCGTCGATAATCTGCGCATCATGCGTGGCGGCCAAGGCGTTCCCCGCATGATGCTGGCGCGCGCCATTCTGGATTGCCGCAGCCTGGACGAAGCCCAGGCGCTGCTCAACAAAATGCCACGCGCCGGCGGCTTTCACCATATGCTCGGCGCCGTGGGTGACGACCGCTTGCTCAGCATCGAGGCCACGCCGGAACGGTGTTCCTCCCAACCTGTGACCATCCTGTATGGCCATACCAATCATTGCATTCACTTCGGTGCCCGCCAGACCACACAGCTCGTCACGACCTCTTCCCGCGAGCGCCTGGAGCGCCTGGATGTGCTGCTGTTGGAACTGCATGAACAGGCTGGCGCAGACGAACTGCTGGACATTCTCTACGACACGGAAGCGACGCTGCCCATGCTGCGCACCGACCCGCGCGACCCGGATGGGGAAAATACGCTGGCGAGCGTCATTTTCCGGATTGATGATGAGCAATGCCGCATCAGCGTCTATAACCGCAGCCGCACCCCCTGCTACCAGCAGGAAATCTGACCCGGCATAAACCTCATGCGGCGTCGCCGCAGGGCTGCTTTGCCAGGCGGCGGGCATCGGCGTGGTGTATCTCCAAGCCGGGTTCAGCCGCCCAGCGGCATGGCATCTTCAAACAAGGGCAAGGTGTAAGGGTCGCCACTGGCGGCCGGCATTGGCCCGCCCGCCGTCACGGCCGACAGGCCCGTGAGTTTTACGCCCAGCAGGCGCAAGCGCCGATCCAGCGGCACGCGTTTGAGACAATTGCCGGCAGCACGCCGTATGGTGCGCGCATCCTGGGTGGGGTACGGCAAGGTAAAGTCGCGCGTGACCGTCTGGAAATCCTCATAGCGCAGCTTGATGCCTACGGTCTTGCCAGCCACACCCTTGCGCGCCAGATCTTCCGACAACTGCACGCACAAACGCGTGAATATTTGCCCCAGCAGCACTTTATCGCGCTGAGGATGCAGGTCGCGTTCAAAGGTTGATTCGCGGCTGACGGACTTGGGCTCGCTTTCCGTCTGCACCTCCCGGCTGTCCTCGCCACGCGCAGCGCGATACAGCCAGGCGCCCATGCGCGTGCCAAACTCCGTTTTCAACCAAAGCAACTCGCAACGCGCCAGATCCCCAATGGTGCTGATGCCTGCCTGCAGCAAACGCTCAGTCGTTTTGGGGCCGATGCCATTGATGCGGTTGGCCGGCAGTGGCCAGATCCGATCGGGCACCTCTTCCATGCGCAATACCGTAATGCCGCCAGGCTTATCGAATTCAGAGGCCATTTTGGAAAGCAGCTTGTTCGGTGTCACGCCGATCGAACAGCTCAGGCCCGTCGCATCCAGCACCGCCTGTTGCAAGCGCAACGCCAATGCGCGGACACTGTCCTGCCGCCCTGCTTCCGTACAGGAGGAGGCTTGCAGGTCGTCGTGGTCGCTGAGATCAATGTAGATTTCATCCACCCCCCTGTCCTCGATACGAGGCGCCAAGGTGGCGATCGCTGCCTTGAAGCGCCGGGAGAACTCCCGGTAGCGGGCAAAATCGACCGGCAGCAAGATGGCATCCGGCGCGAGCTGCGCCGCTTTCATCAAACCCATGGCGGAATGGACGCCATAGGCTCGCGCCTCATAGGTGGCCGTTGTTACCACCCCTCTTCCGGCATAGGCCGAAAGGCGCATGTATTCCCTGCTGCCATCTGGCAACAGAACAGGAGGCGCGGCCCGGCCGCCGATAACGACGGGCAGACCGCGCAATTCAGGGTAACGCAACAGCTCCACGGATGCGTAGAACGCATCCATGTCCAGGTGCGCAATCCAGCGCTGGCTCATAAAACAATCAGGAAGCGCTGTCCTGTGAATCGTTGCCTTCACCGGCGATCACACGCTGGGCTTCCGGCAGCAACTTGGCATTGAGCACTTTCTGCAAGGCTTCCAGCGTGGCAGCCTTCTGGCCTTCGCCCAGCATGAAGTCCAGCTGGCCGCGCAAGACGCTCAGATCCTTGGCATCAGGCGTTCCGGCAGGCGTGACATCTGCCACGTACACCAGCTCGTAATCCGGGCCATTCTGCACGCCAACGAATGTCGGCGCCTCATCCGCCTGAACGACTGAGATAGCGTCCAGCAACTGAGGTTCCAGGCCCATGGCACGCTCACGGCTGACTTGCAGCTTTTCACCAAAGCCGCGCGGCAAGCTGGCCGGCTTTTCCGCCTGATAGCTGGCCAGGGCTGCCTGGCCAGCCTCACGGGCCGCCGCCTGGGCGCGCTCGTCGCGCAGTTGGGCACGGATGCCGTCGCTGACCTGCGCCAGCGCCGGAATCGCCGACGGATGCACTTCGGCAACGCGCAAGGCGACGAGCTTGTTGGGCTCAAGCTCGATGACACCGGTATTATGGCCTTCCTTCAGCACATCATTATTGAAGAGCGCCTGACGCACTCGGGCCGAATTCAACCAGGCGGCATCTTCACCGGCGATGGCGGCATCGGCGCCTGCGGCCTTGGCTTCCACCAGGCCATTGCGGCTCACGCCGCCGGCACGACGGATTTTCAGGCCCAGGGTATCGGTCACCGGCTGCAGGCTGTCGCGCTGGTCATAAACCAGATTGGTCAGCTTGCTGGCCTGATCGGCAAAGCGGGCGCCAGCCTTTTGCGTGCGCACTTCTTCGGCGATGATCTCGCGCACTTCGTCCAGCGGCTGCACCTGCGCCTTATCCAGCGCGCTCAGCTGCACCACGTGATAACCGAAACGGCTGGATACCGGGTCGCTGACCGCACCGGCTTCCGGCAAGGCATACACGGCGTCAGCAATGCTGGCGACCGGGAAGCTGGAGACATCCACCCAGCCCAGATCCCCGCCATTGGCAGCGGAACCGACATCCTGCGAATTTTCGCGAGCCAGCTTGGCAAATGCAGCCGGGTCATGGCGGGCTTCTTCAGCCAGCGCCTTGGCGCGCTCAAGCGCGGCATCACGCTCGGCCTGGCTGGCATCTTCGGCTACCGAAATCTGGATATGGCTGGCGCGACGGCGCTCTGCCGTGCTGTACAGCGATTGATTCTGCGTGTAGTAGCTCTGGATATCGTCATCGCTCACTTCCACGCCGGCGCGTGCGGCCGGCTCATCGAGAATGACATATTCGACATCGACGAACTCCGGCAGGCGCAGGGTTTCGCCATTGGCGTCATACCATTGCTGCACATCCGCGTCGGTCACATCCACCTTGGAGAGAAAATCTGCCGCCTTGAAGGATTGCACCTGAATATCACGGGTTTCGCGCATGGCATCGTAAAGCGCGCGCACGACGCTGTCGGGCACGCGCACCGACGCATCCAGCGGCTTGATCGGATTCCAGGGATTCTGTGCCGCCACTGCCGGATCAATGCGCGCCCCAACAGGCTCGACCACCCGCTCGATGGCGATACGGCCACGGGCGTTGGCTTCGTAATCGTTGGCAGACAGGCCTTGTGCAGCCAGCACGTTGCGATAGCGCTCAGCCGAGAAACGGCCGTCCTGCTGGAAATAAGGCTGCTGCGCAATATAACGGCGCAGCGCCTCGTCCGAGGCAGAGAAACGATAGTTGCTGGCCGCCTGGGCGATCACGGCCTGCTCCAGCAGGTTGTCGATCAAGGCGCTGCGCAGCGCTGGCGTATCCACAAGGGCGGGATCATAGTTGCTGCCCAGGCGCTGGCGCTCTTGCTCAAGCGCGTTGCTGAGCATCCTGTCGAACATCTGACGGGTCACCGGCTCGCCATCGACGATGGCGACGTCCTGATCCTGGGACACATAAGTGGTATATCCCTGGACGCCAACGAAAACAAACGAAGGCAGAATCAACAGCATCAGGATGAACTGCATCCAGCGCTTGTGGTTACGAATAAAATCGAACATGAGGCATCCGGCGAAAATTTCCCGCGACCCCGCAGGAAACGCGACACAAAAAACGAATGCGATACCATTCGTCCTGCAACCGCCCAGCATACCTGCTGAACGGCACGGGCGTCGAGTTTAACATCATGCAAGACGCTCTTCGGGAATTGTTCGCATCATCCCCGGTATCCTTGACTGCTTCCCTGCCATCCCCCAGATTCTCCCGGGGCGGCGCAACCGGGCAAGGCCATGACGGCCGCCCGCTTCCCGCCCCTTTTTGCCAAAGGCCCGCCTTGTTCAGTTACCGCCACGCTTTTCATGCCGGCAATCATGCCGACGTTCTCAAGCATTCCATTCTGCTGCATACCGTCGAACACTTCGCCCGCAAGGACACGCCGTTCTGGGTCATAGATACCCACGCAGGCGCCGGCCTGTATGCCCTGGATGGCGATTGGGCCACCAAGCGCGGAGAATTCGAGGACGGTATCGGCCGGGTCTGGTCGCATCAGGGCCAGCTCCCTCCCTTGCTGGACAATTACCGTGAACTGATCCGCAGCTTCAACGAGGGCAAGAACACCTTGCGCCATTATCCCGGTTCGCCCTGGGTCAGCTTGTCGCGCCTGCGCCCGACCGATCGCCTGCGCCTGTTCGAATTGCACCCCAGCGAGGTCGAGGTGCTGGTCGCCAACCTGGAAGCCAGTGGCCGTACCGCCATGCGCCAGACCACGATTTTCGGCCAGGATGGCTTCGAAGGCGTGAAGGCCCTACTGCCCGTACCCAGCCGCCGCAGCCTGGTGCTGATCGACCCGCCCTACGAAGACAAAACGGATTACCGCAAGGTTGTCACAGCAGTCAACGATGCCATCAAGCGCTATGCGCCTGGCACCATCGCGGTCTGGTACCCCATTGTTTCGCGGGTCGAAGCACAGGAACTGCCGCGCAAGCTGCAACGCCTGCCGGTGCGCAACTGGCTCAACGCCACGTTGACGGTACGCGCCCCGGCGCCCGACGGACGCGGCCTGCATGGCAGCGGCATGTTCCTGATCAATCAGCCCTGGACGCTGGCTGCCGCCCTCAAGGAAGCCTTGCCCTGGATGGCGCGCCAGCTTGCCCTGGATGGAAAAGCCAGCTACACCCTGGACTTCCAGCAGGAATAGGCGCCACGGGCCTCTTCCCGAAATGCAAAGCGGCCTGTCTGAGCATTCAGGCAGGCCGCATGCGGCAACGATAGCGTTCAATGACGGTGAAAGCTGCCAAATCGCAGCGTTCTTCCTGGAATCAGAAGCGCTCGCCCGGTTTCACGTAGCGCCACTGCCCGACCGGCAAATCTCCCAGGCGGACTTTGCCGATACGCACCCGCTTGAGGCCGATGACCTTCAGCCCGACCAGCTCGCACATGCGCCGGATCTGGCGTTTGCGCCCTTCGCGCAAGACAAAACGCAGCTGGTCTTCGTTCTGCCATGTCACCTGGGCCGGGCGCAGCTTATGGCCGTCCAGAGACAGGCCGTGATTCAGCAAGGCCAGGCCGCCCTCGCTCAGGCGACCCGCGACACGAACCAGGTATTCCTTATCAACGTCGGAGTCTTCGCCAATCAGGTGGCGCGCCACCCGGCCATCCTGGGTCAGCACCAGCAAGCCGGTGGAATCTATGTCCAGCCGTCCTGCCGCAGCCAACCCGCGTGTATGGCTCGGCAGGAAACGCTGCGGGCTGGTATCGCCGCGCCAATGCGTTTGCGCCTGAATCAAGGTGGCGGCGGGCCGATAGCCTTTTTCCGCCTGCCCGGAAACATAGCCGACAGGCTTATGCAGAATAATCGTGACGCGGCTGGTCTGCGAGGTCTGGGCTGCCCGTTCCAGCGTAATCGACTGATGGGGCCAGGCCTTGTCACCCAGCTGGGCCACCTGGCCGTCCACCTTGACCCAGCCCTTCTCGATGTAGCTGTCGGCCTCGCGGCGCGAACAGATACCGCGCTCGGCCAACAGCTTCGAAATACGGACTTTCTCCTGGCTGGCTGCTTCCTGTGTCTGGCGCATGCTCACAGCGCGTCGGTTCCGCTTTCGCCAGTACGGATACGAATGGCCTGCTCCACCGGCGTGACGAATATCTTGCCGTCGCCGATTTTGCCGGTACGCGCAACTTTCAGAATCGCCTCGATGGCGGCATCGACCCGTTCGGCGGGCAGCACGATATCGACACGGATCTTCGGCAGGAAATCCACGACATATTCCGCGCCGCGATACAGCTCCGTATGCCCTTTCTGGCGGCCGAAACCTTTGACTTCTGTCACGGTCAAGCCGTTGACGCCAACTTCGGCGAGCGCTTCACGGACTTCGTCGAGCTTGAATGGTTTGATGATGGCAGTGACTTGCTTCACGGCGGTCTTATCCGGGACAAAAGGCAATAACGGGAAGGATGTCGGTGCGCCTGGCATCCGTACATGAATTGGAATTATTGCACGGATGCAGGCGGCGAACAGTCTCTGAGGCGGGTATGCACGACTTACGTGCGCACACCGTAAGCCTCATGAATCAGGCAGTCAAAGGCTTCATACATTTGCCGCAAACGGTCGAACTGGCCAGCGTCGCGGGTAATCGGGTCGGCGCTGTTGGCCAGCTCGATCAGCGGCAAGGACACCAGTTCCACCGGCGTGTCGGGCCGCAACTCGCCGCGCTCGATGGAACGCCGCATGCCGCCGATGACACAACGCTGCAATTCCATGGAATAGCGCGCCACGGCTTCCCTGGCGACCGGCGTGATGATGTCGCGTTCCAGACGCATGCGGGCGATCAAGCTCCACGGGTTATTCGTGTTGCCTTGCGGATTGCGCTTCAGGTAGCGCGTCTGGTTGAACTGCATGCTTTGCCGGATTTTTTCCTTCAAGGAGAAATCCGACCCCCATATCTGGTCAAAATGACCGATGGTGCGCTGGCAATACTCCACCGTAACCTCTTCCACCAGCAGATGCTTGTGGCGATAGTGATAGTGGATATTGCCACGCGTACAGTCCAGGATTTCGGCAATCTGCTGAAAGCGCAGACCAGGGCAGCCATGCATGATCAGCAAATCTGTTGCCACTTCCTTGATCTTCTCACGCATGCTCAGTTGTGCCAGCTTGTCGTTTGCGTTTGCCATGCGCGTCTTGTCTCTCTCTAAGCATTCGTCTCAATTTTATCAAGCCGTACCCAGCGCCGGCAGCCTATTGCTGGAACATCACAGCGTTCCTAGCGCCTGCTGCCGTTGCTCCCAGCCGCCCCTAGCCCTACCCTGCATTTAGGCCGCACTCAGGCCGCCATCCAGCACCAGAGTGCTGCCGGTGGCAAACCCGCCGTCGTCGGACGCCAAGAACAGAATGGCACGCGCCACCTCGGCAGGCTGCCCCAGGCGGCCCATGAGCTGACGTTGTTCCAACGTACGGCGCAAGCCAGCCGGATCTTCCGCCTGGGCGAATATCTGCGCAAAATAAGGTGATTCGATCGTGCCCGGTGCCACGCAATTGACGCGTATGCCGTCGGCTGCATGATCCACCGCCATGGCGCGCGTCAATGCCGTGACCGCTCCCTTGGACGCGCAATAGGCGGCACGCTGCCGCAGCCCGACCACCGCCGCGACAGACGCCGTATTGACGATCACCCCGCCCCCTTGCCGCTGCATGACAGGCACGGCGTACTTGCAACCATGAAAGACGCCATCGACATTGACACGCATCAGCGCGCTCCAGTCTTCCAGGCTGGTCTCGGCCACAGTGCCGGCGATGCCGTATCCGGCGTTATTGACCAGCACATCGATACGCCCATGGCGCGCGACAATGGCCTCCCACGCGACTTGTACCGCCTCGGCCCGGGCGATGTCCACTTCCCAGGCATCGGCGCTGCCGCCCGCATCCTGTATCTGCGTAGCAACGCGCCGGGCGGCAGCCGCGCTCAGATCCACCACACACAGATGCGCCCCCTCCTGCGCCAGCAGCATGGCGGCCGCTTCACCAATTCCGGAACCGGCCCCGGTCACAATGACGATCTTTCCCTGCAATTTCATCTTCTGCTCCTCATCTCATCGCCGGCGGCATCCCGCCTGAACCCTCTGGCATCAGGCCACAAGGAAGCAGGCAAACTGCCGCTCTATCGCGCTCACAATACTTTGCGCGACCACCCACGACGTTTTCGGATTGGTCGGCGAAGGCTGGTTCGTCAATGTCGTGCGCAACTCGCCCAGCGGGCTATGGACAGTAATAGTATGGGTATTGCCGGTGACCGCCGGATCCACCACGACCCGGACTTCCGTGGCCTCCATGCCCGCGCAAGCCAGCGCCACCGTCGCCGCCACGTTCAGGTTCTTGGGATAGCGCAAGGCCGCGTCGCGGGCATTGCCCTGGAACAGAACCAGCGGCTCCTGCAAGGATTCCGGCGCAATGCCACGCATCGCCAACTCATCGCGCCAGGCATCCACGGGCTTGCGCGACTCATACATGACCTTTACCCCGTCCTGGCCACGCACAGCCTGCAGGTAATCGAGCGCCGCCACGGCACCGGCTGGCACGCTCAGCGTGACGCCCCCCGCCACGGCGGCTGCCTGTAGCGCAGCGAACTGATCTGCATCCGCCAGCGCCCCGACCGATGTCACCAGCACGGGATGACCGGCACGCAGGCAGGCTGGCGCCAGCGCCCAGACCGCCTCCTGGCTGGCCGCCTCGACGACCAGATCCGGCCCCCAGGCCAGCAAGGCATCCAGGTCCTCAAACCAGGCAAGCGCCGGTGCCTCGCCCCCCTCGGGGCGGGAGCGGCTCAGCGCGCCTAGCACATACCGTCCGGCACGCTGGCCGCTGGATAAAGCACGGGCGACATCCTGGGCAATCGTGCCCATACCGATAAATGCGATGCGGAAACTCATTTGCCCTGTCCTCCAAGCCAGGATTGCAGTATCTGCAGATACTGCTGCCGGCGTGCCACGGGAAAAAAGTGGCCGCCTTGATTCAAGACTTCCAAGGTTGCGCCGGGCACCAGACCGGCCAGCTCGCGTTGCAAATGCAAGGGCACGACCTGGTCATCCGCGGCACCGATCACCTTGCATGGCAAGGCAAGCTGCCCCAGTTGCGCGCGCCGGTCATGCGCCAGCAAGGCCGCGATACGCTCGCGCACGATGCCGACACGGCTTGCCGTCCACTGCCCTTGCGCTGCGGCCGCCAGCTTTTCCGGATGCTCGCGCAACCACTGCGCCGGGTAGGAAAGCAAAGCGCCCAGGCGCTCATAGCATTCCGGCGACCGTTGCAGGATTTCATCGCGCAACCGGAATAAGGCCTTCATATAGTCATCCGGCCCTGCCCAGGTTCCCCCCAGGAACAGCGACTGCAAGCGCAGCGGCTCGGCCAGCGCCAGCTCCTGCAGAATGCAGCCACCGGTGGAGTGCCCGACGGCATGCACCTGGCCCAGATCCAAGGCGTCGAGCACATGGCGGCAATCCTGCGCCAGCTGCTGCACACTCACCGCAGCGCTGCCGCGTGTTGATGCGCCGATACCGCGTTGATCAAAGGCTATGCAGCGGTAGCCCGGCAGGCCCTGGCGCACAGGTTGCCAAAAGGCTTCGCTCCCGCCCAGGCCGCTGAGCAGCAGTACCGGTACGCCTGTACCGGTACTGCTGCCTGACAGCCATGCGCCGTCAGGCAGCTGCACCCGGAATGCCGTTTTGGATGCAGGCATGCTCATCACTGGGCCTTTGCTGCCTCGATCTTGGCGACGAACTCTTCTCCGCCCGGGGCTTCGCTGGTAATACGCGGCCAGGATGCACGCGCTGCTGCACGCAATGGCGCCTGATCCGGCTCATGGATGGTGACGCCACGCTGCTTGAGCGTTTCGAAGGCCTTTACGATCTGCTCATTCTGGTAAGCCACTGCCACACCCATCGCTTCCTTGCCTGCCTCTTCGATAGCCGTCTGGATATCCGCAGGCAGCTTGTCGAACTTGTTCTTGGAAATGATGAACAGGCTCGGCAACTGATGAACCGCCGTCACCGAATAATGCTTGATGGCATCGACAAAGCCGTCGCCCACCGTCTGATCCGGGCTCAGCTCCGCCGCATCCACCACGCCATTCTGCAGGCTCAGGAACAGTTCTGCGTAAGCTGTCGGCGTCGGCTGCGCGCCCAGGGCACGGTAGGCTTCGACATAGCCCGGCGACTGAATGACACGCACCTTCAGGCCTTTGACGTCCTCCAGCTTGTCCACGGGCTTCATCGAGGCCAGGCTGCGGGCATAAATTGCTCCCCAGCCCAGGCCTTTCATGTTGTACCTGGACAAAACCTCCAGCAACTCGTCGCCCACCGGCCCCTGCATGACGCGGTTGGCCTGTTCGTAATCATCGAACAGGTACGGCAAGGACAGCACCCGGTATTCCTTAACGGTGTTTTCCAGCGATGGTTGACCGACGATCAGGGCATCAACCACACCCGTACGCACCCCCTGCACCAGTTTCAATTCTCCCCCCAGGCTGCCCGACGGGTACATGGTGACCTTGACCCTGCCATTGGTCTTTTTGTCCATCAGGTCGGCAAAATGCAGGCCGGCGATCTGATAGCTGCTGGTATCTCCCAGCGCATGGCCGATATTGATCTGGATGGGCTCGTCCGCATAAGCCGCCATGGAACCCGCAGCAAAGACCGCACCAGCCAAAAGCGTTTTCAGTGTTTTCATGATGTGCCTTCCTAATGGAAGTAGTTGGTGGAAACTCAGAACAGCGCCGGCCAGAGCACCGGCACATAGGTAATGATCATGAGGTCGCAGAGCAGCACGGCCAGGAAAATGGACAGCGGGCGCATCAGCCGTTCCATGGTGACATTGGCAATGCCGCATACCAGGAACAGATTCACCCCCACTGGCGGCGTTACCATGCCGATGGCAAGATTCACGATCACGATGACGCCGAAATGCACAGGATCTATGCCCAGGCTGACCGCAACAGGCGCCAGAACCGGTGCGAGGATCAGGATGGCGGCAAACGTCTCCATAAAGAGACCAATCACCAGCAACGCGACATTCACCAGCAACAGGAAAACCAGCGGATTGTCGGAAACGCCCAGCAGCATGCTGGCGACCTTTTGCGGCGCCTGATACAGCGACAGGACATAGGCAAAGACCGACGCGAACCCTACGATCAACAGCACGATGGCTGAGGTCACTGCCGAACTCCACAGAATCGCCGGCAAGGATTTCAGGGAAATTTCGCCATAGACGAACACGCCCAGGATGAAGGCATAGGCCACGGCGACCACCGCCGCTTCCGTTGCCGTAAAGAACCCGCCGTAGATACCGCCGAGGATGATGACCGGCATCAGCAAGGACAGGCTGGCCTGGCGCAAGGCACGCCACACGCCGCGCAGCCACTCGCCCGGCGTGACCCGTGCGGCTTCGCCGTAATCATGCATCCGCGACAGGATCAGGATGGTGATGATCAGGGACAAGGCGATCAGCAGCCCTGGCAGGATGCCACCCACGAACAGCGAGGCGACGGAGGTGCCGGTCAGCATGGCATAGATGATCATGGGCACCGACGGCGGCAGGATTACGCCCAGCTCGCCGCTGGAAGCAATCACCGATGCCGCGAAGGGGCGCGGATACCCCTTGCGCTCCATTTCCGGAATCATCACCGAACCGATGGCCGCCGTCGTCGCCGACGATGAACCGCAGATCGTCGAGAAGAACATCGTCGTCAGCACCGCAGCACCGCCCAGCCCGCCCTTGACCCAACCGATCAGCGCCAGGCCCAGATCAATCAGTCGCCGGGCGATACCGCCGGTTTGCATCAGGCGCCCCGCCAGCACGAAAAACGGCACGGCCATCAACGCGAAGGAATCCATGGCTTCAAACATCGTTTGCGGCACTGCCACCAGCGGAATTCCCTTGTCCATCAGTGCCGGCAGCGGCGCGATCCCCAGGCTCAGCGCAATGGGAATGCTGATGGCGAACAACAGCAGCAAAATGAATACGGCAGATAACATGATCGTTCACTCCGTCGGGGGATGGCCGGCGTGACGGATATCGCCCCGCTCCAGCCAGCAGTTCAACAACAGCGCCACGGTATTGGCGAACATCAACGCAAAACCGGCAGGCATCGCCACATAAATCCAGGTCTTGGGCAAGGACAGCACGGGGCTGGTCTCGATCGCGCCAAACTCCATGAACTCCATGCCCAGCACGAACATCAGGCAGAAAAACGCCAGGCAACCGAATAACGCGACATAACGCACGCTCTTGCCCAGGACCGGCGGCAAACGCATCATGACGATCTCCAGGGAGATCAGCTGCGCCTGCCTGCAAGCCACTCCGGCCCCCAGGAAAATGATCCAGATCATGGCGTAGCGCGACACCTCTTCCGTCCAGGGCGCGGCCACATTCCAGCCCATCGCCGTCAACAGGAAGCGCACGGCCACCTGCCACAGCGTGCACAACACCATCACCAGCATCAAGGCGCCCAGGAGCCAGCAAATACCCTGGTTCAAACGATCAAAACGGTGTATCCATTTCATGGTTTTTCCCCGTACAAAGGCTGCATGGCCTGCCGCACCTGCACAACTGCCAGATCGCGCCAGGAGCGCTTGCGCGCCAAGCCGTCCAAGGCCAGCGATGCCCGCATTTCCGCATCCAGCCGGGCGGCCAGCGCTTCATCCACCGGTGCCGGCAAGCCTTTTTCCGCCGCCATGCCATTGAAAATATGGCCGTAGCGCTGCAGATAATCCGCAATCCCGCCAGGCGCATTGAGATCCACCCCTTCGAGCGGACCAACCGTCGCCCAGCGCAGCCCCAGCCCCTGGCTCAGGAGCAGATCGGCATCACGCGCCGAAATCACGCCGTCGGCAATCACCTGGAACATCTCAGCCAGCAACGCGCCCTGCAAACGATTCAACACAAAACCGCTGATCTCCTTATGAATGTGCACCGGCACCTGCCCCAGCGCCTGCATGAACGCGAACGCCTGCTGCGTCACCACCGCGCTGGTCCACGGTGCTGGCGCGACCTCCACGACGGGCATCAAATGCGGCGGCGTCATCGGATGCACCACCAGGCAACGCGCCCGGCCAGGCAAATCCTCAACAAACAAGGAAACGCCATAGGTCGAGCTGGAACTGGCGAGAATCACTGCTGGCGCAAGCCGCGCATCCATGGCGGCAAACAATGCGCGCTTGGCATCCAACTGCTCGGAGATCGCCTCCTGCACATAGTCCGCGCCATCCAGTGCGGCATCCAGTGCATCCACCACCTGCACCCTGGCCAGCACGGCCTCCACACTGTCGCCTTCGCGCAGCAGGGCCGCACTGGCCCGCACCGTCTCCCGCAGCACAGCCACGGCGCGCTCCCGCTGCATGGCATCGCCGTCATAAAGCCGCACCTGCAGACCTGCCCGGGCAAAAACCACCGCCCAGGACGTTCCGATGATGCCGCTGCCGATTACCGCTATCTGTTTCATGCTGTCTGCTTTACTGAATGGGAGAGAAAGAAACCGGCTTCAGGATGCGGGTCTGCTGCGAATCTATCAGTGGCAACACCCTATCCAGATAGTCCTGCCAGGCCGGATCGGCCATCATGCGGCTGCGGGCCGCATCGCGTTCATCCAGGCTGTCGTAGCCCCAGAGCGCCACCACCCGGTTGAGTTCGCCGATATCGCTAATGAAATAGCCCAGAAACTTCCCCAGGTAATGCTTCTGCAGCGCCAGCCCATGTGCCTCATACAGCGCAACGAACTTGCCGGCCAGGCCGGGCTTGATGCAGTAATCCCGTTCTTCGATAAACATGCTGTCTGCTTCCTTTGTCTTGATGGATGCTCACGCCGGCAATCCGCCTGCGTCCGTTTTCCCTATACCGGCCTGAAACCAACCGGTCCGCACTGCGGCATATGCACTCGCCAGATGCTCAGGACTTCTGCGTCCACCCGAAAACGGTGCTGGCCTCAATGGCGGCGATATCCGCCGGGCGTTCAAACGGAACGGGCGGAATGGCGCCCGCGGTACGCTCGCGGCCGATCTGGCGAAAAAAGTCATCCAGACCGCCGGGCATCAGCGTCCAGAAAAAAGACAAGGGGCCGGTGCCCGTGTTGATAAACCTGTGTTTGCGGTGTTTGCCCAGAAACAGGCAGGCGCCGGGTGCCAGCGCGATCTCCTTGCCTTCCAGCTGCGCCACGCCTTCGCCTTCGAAGATGTAAATGATCTCTTCGTGGGCATCATGGCAATGCTCGCGCACGAAACAGCCGGGATCTATGGTCTGCGTACCGGCGCAAAAAGGTGTTCCCGCCCCGGTGACTTCACTATTGAGCAAAGTCCTGACATAACCGTTAGCAGGCTTGGGCTGCCAATAGCTTTTCCCCTCATCCGGACCAATCACGACATACTTGCCGCCTACCTTTTCTTCCATGACATTCCCCGATAAAAACTGACATTGTTGTCAGTATCAGTGAAAAATCCCGGCAAGAAAACCTAGTAGCAACCCGAAGAACTGACAAATATGTCAGCCATTTTGGTGCATGAAAACCAGCTTTAAAGCCGCATGGCACCTGGATAATCTATAAAAAAACTGCGCTAAAAGGGCAAACCCAGAAAAAATCAGGGATTTCCCAAAAAGCAAAAACTAACAACCCTGTAAGCAAAAAGCCCTGTATCGGTGCAGGCACGCAGAGCGCCGCACCAATACAGGGCAATTCGAACCGGCAAGAAAATTTATAGAAACTTGAAACAAATAAATTCAGAATATTTCTGAATACATGCTGCTGCCACTATGGTGCGTCTGAACAAGCCCGGCCTTGCCATGCCTGAATCGCTCGCATGCGTCGTCCCGCCTCAGGCGAAGCAACGCGCCAGCAGGCGCACCGCCAGGCTACTGCGAACTCAGTGGCGAACAGATGCCATCGCGGCTGCCTGAGCCGCCTCACGCGGCCCCAGCTGCAACAGATCCGCTCCCGCAGGCGCCTGATACAGCTGCAAATCGAACTCCGGCAAAATCGCGAGCAGATGGTCGAAAATATCCCCCTGGATCCGCTCATACTCCACCCAGGCCGTATTGTTGGTAAAGCAATAGACCTCCACGGGAATCCCCTCGGCGGTCGGCTCCATCATCCGCACCAGCAACAGCATATCCTTGCGGACTTCCTTGTTCGCCTGGATATACGCCTTGGCATAAGCACGAAATGTCCCCAGGTTCGTCAGGCGGCGCCGATTCACCACACTGTTGCCCGCCTCGCCCAGCTGCGCATTGAAACGCGAGATCTCCTGGTCCTTGTCCTTCAGATATTCCTTCAGCAAACTGAACGACTGCAAACGCTCGTGTTCGGCATCACTCAAAAACCGCACACACCTGGCATTGATCCGCAAGGTCCGCTTGATACGCCGGCCGCCGGACTCAAACATCTGGCGCCAATTCCGATAGCTCTCTGAAAACAGCTTGTAGGTCGGAATCGTCGTGACGGTCTTGTCCCAGTTCTGCACCTTCACCGTATGCAACGCGATATCAATCACGAACCCGTCAGCCCCGGCCTGCGGCATTTCAATCCAGTCGCCGATACGCAACATATCGTTGGTGGTCAGCTGAGTACTGGCCACCAATGACAGCAAGGTATCCTTGAACACCAGCAACAACACGGCTGACAGCGCGCCCAGACCGGAAATCAGGATCACCGGCGAACGGTTCACCAGGATGGAAATCACCAGCACAAAACAAATCGCCACCAACGCGATCTTGGCCAGTTCGATATAGCCTTTGATCGACCGGGTCTGTGCACGGGTCGTCGCCGCGTAGGTGTCCTGCAAGGCGCTCAGGAAATTCCGCAAGGACTGGAAGAAGAAAATAATCGCCAGGATCAAGGCCAGGCGGCTGACCGGCCCTGCCAGACGCTCGAAATGCGGCACCAGATCGGCATTCACCGACACCACCAGCGGCGGCACCGAACGCCACAGATTGCGATAGGCACCGCGCCGCCGCAGCGCCTGATCCCAATTTTCGCGGCCGCTCACACGCAGCAGGCGGCGGATGACCCGCAGCACCACATGCGAAACAATGACATGTGCCAACAACGCCACGACCGCCAGCACGCACAGGCCGAACACGGTCTGCGCCCACTCGCTTTTGGGCGTCCAGGTATCCAGCAAGGATTGATAAAAATTAGCCAGCTCTACCATTGCTTCCAGTAATTCGGGACAATTGAGGTTGCGGCATTATCGCGCATCTTATAATTCGGCCATTATGTCAGACACCACATCATCCCATCACAATCAATTCGCCAACAAGGCCAAGGCCTGGTCGGCGCGTTTCTCCGAACCCGTCTCCGATCTGGTCAAGCGCTATACCGCTTCCGTCGATTTCGACAAACGCCTGGCGTACGTCGATATCCAGGGCTCGCTGGCGCACGCGGAGATGCTCTCCGCCGTCGGCGTCATCAGCGCCCAGGACTATGCCGACATCCAGCGCGGCATGGCCCAGGTACTGGCGGAAATCGAAGCCGGCGGCTTCGAATGGTCGCTGGATCTCGAAGACGTTCACCTCAACATTGAAAAGCGCCTGGTGGAACTGGTCGGCGACGCCGGCAAGCGCCTGCACACCGGCCGTTCGCGCAATGACCAGGTTGCTACCGATATCCGCCTGTGGCTGCGCGGTGAAATCGACTTGCTGGTTGATCTGCTCGGCCAACTGCGCCGCGCCCTGGCCCACCTGGCGCTGGAACACGCAGATACCATCATGCCGGGCTTCACCCACCTGCAGGTGGCCCAGCCCGTCACTTTCGGCCACCATCTGCTGGCCTATGCGGAAATGTTCGGCCGTGACGCCGAGCGTCTCATCGACACGCGCCGCCGCGTCAACCGCCTGCCACTGGGCGCCGCCGCCCTGGCCGGCACCAGCTACCCCATCGACCGTGAGCGCGTCGCCCGCACGCTGGGCTTTGATGAAGTTGCGCGCAACTCGCTGGATGCCGTCTCCGACCGCGATTTCGCCATCGAGTTCTGCGCTGCCGGCTCACTGATCATGACGCACTTCTCGCGCCTGTCCGAAGAGCTGGTGCTCTGGATGAGCCCGCGCGTAGGCTTCATCGACCTGGCAGACCGCTTCTGCACCGGCAGCTCCATCATGCCCCAGAAGAAGAACCCGGACGTCCCGGAACTGGCCCGCGGCAAGGCGGGCCGGGTCAACGGCAACCTGATTGCGCTGCTGACCCTGATGAAAGGCCAACCGCTGACCTACAACAAGGACAACCAGGAAGACAAGGAAGGCCTGTTCGACACCGCCGACACCTTGCGCGACACCCTGACGATCTTCGTTGACATGGTAGGCGGCATCCGCGTCAAGGCCGATGCCATGCGCGCCGCCGCCCTGCAGGGCTATGCCACCGCCACCGACCTGGCTGATTACCTGGTCAAGCGCGGCCTGCCCTTCCGCGATGCCCACGAAACCGTGGCGCTGGCCGTGCGTGCCTGCGAAGAGCGCGGCTGCGACCTGTCCGACCTGACACTGGAAGAACTGCGCGCCTTCCATCCCGACATCCAGGAAGATGTGCATCAGGTGCTGACGCTGGAGGGCTCGGTTGCCTCCCGCTCGCATATCGGCGGCACGGCACCGGAACGCGTACGCATCGAAGCGCAACGCCTGATCGACGCCCTGCCCCCTGCCGCCTGAGCCTTGGCCAGCCAAACCTGACCACAGGCAAGGATGTGATTGCGCCGCCCAAGGCGCCATCAGAAACGGCCCGCCGCACACCCAAACGTGTGCGGCGGGCCGTTTACCTTTCATGGCAACGCTTGCATCGTTTCCGGCATGGGCTACCAGCGCGTGCTCAAGCCCACCGAATACTTGCGCTCGCTGCTATTGTCCTGCCCCGAGGCAGTCACACGGTTGTAGCTCGCCTTGGTATAGAGCGACAGCCACTCCGTCAGGCTGTAGCGCATCCCGACGGCGACATCCAGGCTCTGGTCAGCATCGTTGCTGAGCGCCTGATAGACTTCGCCGTGCGAGAACAGCTGCCATTGCTTGCCGCCGAAATAGCGTGAATAGTCCCAACTGACGCCCAGGGACTGAAAACGCACGGTGTCGCCATCGTGATAGCGATAGCGCGTATGGTTGACCAGCGTGGAAACCGACAAGGCGCCCAGTTCGTTATCCCAGAACTGATAGCCGGGGCCCACGGCGAAACTCAGGTCGCGCGCCGGGTCGTCGATGTAATCATGACGGTAGCGGACACGGCCCTGCACAAAGAGCTTTTCCGTCACGAAACGATCCAGCGTATAGAGCGCCATGTAGTTGTGTGTGCCCACCACGCTGTCCTGGGATTTCCGGGTGTAATTGGCTGTCAGGCCATGCCGCCAGTTATAGCGACGCAAAGTGGACTGCAATGCAAGCGTCCAGTTTTCATTGGTCTTGGCAGCATGATTGGCGTCCAAGGCCAAGTCCGCGTTGCCCTTGAACACCCAGTCCCGCAACACCGGATGCGGACGCACCAGCCGCTCCACCTGATCCAGGGCGATGGGCTGGGGCGCCGGGGCTTCCGATGATTCCGGCGTGGCGGCAAGCTGCAGCGCCTGTCCATCCCTGGTGGCGGGCAACAAGCGGGCCTGATAGCCCGCCCGCAAACCAGGGGCATGCAATACCAGCGGGTCATCCGTCTCTATCTGAACGACATGCTTCCAGGCAATCCGAATCTCACCAGCGTAACTCGTCTTCAGCAGCAAAGTACCCGCGTCGAGCAACTGCACCGTACCGCTCAGCCTGTCGCCATTGGCAAGCAGAACGGTATCCGCCGCACTGGCGCTGGCCACCAGGCCCAGGCTGGCGGCAACCAGGGCCTGAGCCCCGCAGCGATGGCGTGAAGCAAGAGAAAAGATCAACACAGCGTCCTTATCATGAAGCGGCGCCGGGCCAGCCCTGGCCTGCGGCATCGCACGGTTATTCCAGCACCGCAATGGATTCCACATGGGCGGTATGCGGAAACATATTGATGACTCCTGCCTGCACCAGCCGGTATCCGCCCTTGTGCACCATGATGGCGGCATCTCTGGCCAGGGTGGCGGGATTACAGGAGACATAGACAATCCGGCGCGGGCGTTCCTGCGGCTGCAGCGCCGCCAGCGCCTCCGCCAGTGCCTGGGCGCCGTCGCGCGGCGGGTCGATCAACATGCGATCGAAATACCCCAGCGAACGCAGCCAGCGCACATCAATCTCGAACAGATTCAAGGTCTGGAAGCGGGCCTTCTCTGCCAAGCCATGCTGTTCCGCGGCCTGTCGGGCTCGCGCAGTCAGTGCCGGACTCCCCTCCACCCCCAGCACTTCGCGGCTACAGGTCGCCAGGGGCAGGCTGAAATTCCCCAGGCCGCAGAAAAGATCCGCGACCCGATCCTGTGGCTGGCACTGCAACAAAGCCAGCGCCCGCACCACCAGCACCCGATTGAGCGCATGATTGACCTGGGTGAAATCCGTGGGCCGGTACGGCATGCGCAGGCCATAGGCTGGCAAGGCATAGGCCAGTTTGGCATCATCGCCCCGTACCAGCGGATGCGCGCTATCAGGCCCATCCGGCTGCAACCACCAGGAAATGTCGTGCTGCTCCCCAAAGCGGCGCAATAGCTCGATATCCTGCCGTTTCAAAGGCGTCAGATGCCGCAATACCAATACTGTCACCTGGTCGCCCACCGCCAGCTCGATCTGCGGCACGCGATCAGGTGCAGACAACTGCGCCACCATGGCATGCAAAGGTTCCAGCAGGCGGGACACATGCGGCGGCAAGACGTGGCATTCCCGGATATCCGCGACATAGCTGCTCTTGCGCTCACGAAAACCGATCAGTACGCCGCCTCTGCTGGGCACCATGCGTACACTCAGCCGGGCCCGGAAACGATAGCCCCAGGCCGGCCCCTGCAGCGGCGCCAACATGCTGCCGGGCCGCAACTTGCCGATATGCCCGAAAGCGTCTTCCAGCACTCGCTGCTTGATCGCCAGCTGGGCGGCCGGCTCCAGATGCTGCATGGCGCAGCCCCCGCAGGTACCAAAATGCCGGCAGCGCGGCGCCACACGCTGGGTGGAAGGCCGTATGAGCCTTTCCAGTTCGGCGATTTCGTAGGAGGGCTTGGATTTCAGGGCGCGCGCTACGACACGCTCCCCAGGCAAGGCCCCCTCAACAAAAACGACCTTTCCGTCCCTGTGCGCGACGCCACGCGCTTCCATGTCCAGCGATTCGATATCTAGCGTTTCTTGCATGGGAATCAGCCCTCAGGCCGCCCGGTTTCGTTTTCAATCCTTGACGGTCACGCGCCAGAAACTGTCTCGCACATACCACAAGCGTTTTTCTACTACCCGCTGCTAACGCTGCTCCGCAGGCAGCCATGCCCTGTCAACGGGTAACGGGATCACGGAATCAGCAACGCCGGCACTCGGGCCGGCGTTCAGTACCGCTTGCCGGCGCTTGCGCCGGCGGTCTGGCATCAGGCGCGGCTCTCCGCATCCCAGGCTGCCAGGTACTCCTGCCAATGCGCTGCGCCGCTGGCTGCCAGCGTGTCACGCACCAGTTGCACCTCGGCTTCGTAGCTTTGCGGATCCAGCTCGCCGCGCAATAGGCGAAAGCGGCAATAGACCAGCCAGGTATTGACGACATCGGTCTCGCAATAAGCGCGGACCTCATCTTCCTTGCCTGCCAGCCAGGCCGGCCAGACCTGGCTGCCATCCATGCCCAGCTTGCCCGGAAAACCGCAAAGCTTGGCCAGCTCATCGAGCGGCGCATTGGCGCGGCCGTTGTACTTGGCCAGTAAATCCATCAAATCGGTATGGCGCTGGTGATACCGGGAAATATAGTTGTTGAACTTGAAATCCCGGTCATCCTCGCCCATATCCCAATAGCGTGGCGCCTGCAGCCCGTGAATCAGGCTGCGGTAATGCAGCACGGGCAGGTCAAAGCCCGAGCCATTCCAGCTCACCAGCGTTGGGGTGTAGCGCTCTATCGTCTTGAAAAACCCGGCGATCAGGGACGCTTCGGAATCGCCAGGCTTGCCCAGCGTACGCACACGGAAACCGCTGTCGTCCCGGAACGTGCAACTGATCACCGCGACACGCTGCAAATGCAGCGGCAGGAAGTCATTCCCCTTCTCTTCGCGGCGAGCGGCAAAAGCGCGTTCCGCCACCTCGGCGTCCGATACCTCGGGCCCCCAGCCATTCAGGCGCCTGAGGCCATCGACGTCAGGCAGGGTTTCCAGGTCAAAGACCAGTACCGGTGTCATCGGTGCGGCAGGTACTTGAGCGGATCCACCGGCGTGCCCTGGCGGCGCACCTCGAAGTGCAAGCGCGGCGAGGTCGTGTCGGTTTGGCCCAGCTCCGCAATCCGCTGGCCGCGCGTGACCTTGTCACCCGTCTTGACCAGCAGCTTGCGATTATGCGCATAAGCGGTGATGAAGCCGCCAGTGTGGTTGATGATGATCAGATTGCCGAGGCCGCGCACGCCGTTGCCGCTATACATGACCTGGCCTGCCGCAGCCGCCACCACGGGATCGCCCGGCTGGCCGTCGATATCAATACCCTTGGTATTGGTGTTGAAGCCCTGGATCAGCTTGCCCGACGCGGGCCAGCCCCAGTCGATCAGATTGGCGTCGGCAGCCCGCACGACGCTTTTTTCATCCGGTGTCGTTGCCGTGGTGGTGGTTGCAGAGGGAGTCGTGGCAGGCTGCACCGTGCTGGTCTTGGGTGGCTGGACCACGACCGGCTTGGGGTCGGAAATGGCCGCAACCTGCGTGCTGCCGCTGCCGACAGGCTGGCTGCCGCCTGCGGCGCTGCCTGCCGGCGACAGGCGCAGCACCTGGCCGATACGCAGTTGCGTCGGGTCGGTGATGTTGTTCCAACGGCGCAAATCCTCGACCGACACATTATTGTTGCGGGCAATCTGGTACAGCGTATCGCGCGGCTGCACCGTGTAGGAAGCACCAGTGATGCCGGCCGAAGGCGCAGGCACCTCCACCGCAGGCTTGGCTGCTGCGCCATCCACAATGGGAGCAGGCTGCTGGGACGCGCAGCCAGCCAGAACCAAGGCAGCGGCCAGCACGGGAAGTCGGAAATTGCGCGTAGAGGATGAATTCGTCATAGCGATAAAAATACGTTCATGCTTTGTGCACAGCACAAAGCGCCAATAATCAGGATTGTATGCCGGGCTTGAGCGGAACGAAACGGACTGCATCGAGTTCCTGGCGCCGCCATTGCTGCGGTCCGGTACGCTCGATCACGACCAGACGCTGCTGCGCGCCACCTTCCGGTGCCACCAGCCGGCCGCCGCGCGCCAGTTGCTGCAAGAGCGCATCTGGAATGGTCAACCCGGCGGCGGCAACAATAATCATGTCAAACGGCGCGGCTTTGGGCAAACCCGCCATACCGTCACCATAAATCAAGCGGACATTGCGATAGGCCGGCCCGGAAAGGTTGGTCCGCGCCAGTTCGTACAGCCCGCGCATGCGTTCGATGGCATGCACTTCACGCACCAGCAGCGACAGCACCGCCGCCTGGTAGCCACAACCTGCGCCAACTTCCAGCACGCGGCGCGGCGCCTTGCCCGCCATGCCCAGTGCAATCATATGCGCCACGACCCATGGCTGGGAAATGGTCTGCCCGAAGCCGATCGGCAAGGCGGCATCCTCGTAGGCGCGGCTGGCCAGGGCCTCGTCAACGAAGCGGTGGCGCGGAATATCGTTCATGGCCCGCAGCACAGCATCATCGCTGATACCCTGCGCGCGCAGGCGTTGCACCATGGCAGCCCGCATGCGGTCGGAATTAAGGCCAAGATTGCCGGCCGAACGCCCGACGGTGCCGGCGTCCCCGCTGGTTCGTGGCGGCAGCACGGCCGCCGATACCCGCGTATTGCTGTTGGCCGGGGTAATGCCATGCAGCGCGCCGCTCCCTGCCCCGCCACCTGTACGGCGCGCCGGGGGAGTATCCATGAACGGAACGGGCGGCTGCTTGCTCATGGAAGCGATCAGGCCAGCCAATCGTGCAGGCGCGGCAGCTGACCGTGATGGGTCAGATCCGTTTGCAGCGGCGTCACGGAGACTGCGCCCTCAGAGAGCGCATGGAAGTCCGTCCCCGGCGCGGCATCTGCCGCAGCCCCGGATGGCCCGATCCAGTAAATCACTTCCCCTTGCGGATTCGCCGAACGGATGACCGGCGAGGATGGATGCCGACGCCCCAGCCGGGTCACGCGCGGCGGCTTGATCTCATGCAAAGGCAGGTTGGGAATATTGACGCTCAACAGCGAAGGCGCCGTCAAAGGCCGGGCGATCTGGCGCTCGACAATCTGGCGCGCAACGGCAGCGGCTGCATCCAGGTTCGACCAGCCCTTTTCCACCAGTGAGAACGCGATGGCCGGCACACCGAACAGATAGCCCTCCATGGCAGCGGCGACAGTGCCGGAATACAGCGTATCGTCTCCCATGTTGGCGCCATTGTTGATGCCGGAAACCACCAGATCTGGCATCTGATCGAGCAAGCCCGTCAGCGCAATATGGACGCAATCCGAAGGCGTACCATTGACACACAGAAAGCCGTTGCTGGCCGTCCGTACCGTCAGCGGGCGCGACAGGGTCAGCGAATTCGACGCGCCACTGTGATTGGCCTCAGGCGCAATGACCGTCAGGTCGCCCAGGCCGCGCAAGGCATCCACCAGCGCCTGTAGCCCGGGAGCGGAATAGCCATCATCATTGGAAATCAAAATACGCATAGTTTCCTGTCCATCCATAAAGCTGCCGAGATCCCCGCGAGAGCCGGATCCAGCGAAACAGCAGCGCCTGATTGTACCTGCCGGCACCGCTTCCGCCCACCGTAACCGCATCAAAGCACAGGATTTTTTGCACTATCAGGAACCGGCCTGCGGGAACCCGCCAGGGCTTACTTGCCAGCCGGCCGGCCCTTGGCAAAGACCCGCTACGCCAGCAAGCCTACTGCCCGGCCATGCCCGGCAGGCGTTCCGCCATGCGGCATGATGAGCGAAAAGCCGCGAACCAAAAGTCGCAAACCTGTACTTAGCCCTTACCTTAGCTCTTACAATAGGCGGCCTTGCATGAACTCCTCCTTCATTCCTCGTCTCTCATGAACGAATACGCCCTGCTGCCCTGGATTGTCGTCCCCCTGGCCTACCTGATCGGCTCCCTGCCCTTCGCCGTGATTGTCAGCAAAGTCATGGGGCTGCAGGATCCGCGCAAATTCGGTTCCGGCAATCCGGGGGCGACCAATGTGCTGCGCACGGGCAACAAGACCGCCGCCGCCCTGACGCTGCTGGGCGATGCGGCCAAAGGATGGCTGCCCGTCTGGGCAGTGCGCGTCTGGGGGCCGGAGTATGACCTGAGCGCAGGCGTACTGGCCCTGACCGCCATTGCCGTCTTCCTCGGCCATTTGTTTCCGCTGTTCCTGGGCTTCAAGGGCGGCAAGGGCGTGGCCACGGCCCTGGGCGTCCTGCTCGGCCTGGCCCCCTTGCTGGCGCTGCTGGTCGCGCTGACCTGGCTTGCCGCCGCGCTGATATGGCGCTATTCCTCGCTGGCGGCCCTGATCGCCGCGCTGGCCGCACCGCTTTACTATATCCTCGGCTCCGACATTGCCTGGCGCACCAGCACGGCCGTCGGCACGGCCATCGTTGCGATGACCCTGCTGCTGCTCACCCGCCATCGTGCCAATATCGAACGCCTGCTGGCCGGCAAGGAAAGCCGCATCGGGCAGAAAAAAGACCATGGCGGCAATGCCACCATTTCCGGCAAGATCCGCCCCAATGCCGATGCGCGCAAGGAGCGCAAGCGCTGACCCCGGCCTGCACCTGCACCAAGCGTGCACGGGGGCGTCTGTTCAGCCCTCGATGCACCGGATGTCACGCTGGCGCGCAAGCGCGCCGGCAGGCTCAGGCAGGCCGCGAGACATCCGCCAGATCCCAGCGCGGCCGCACCGTAAAGGCATGGGCCAGACTGGTCTCCGGATCCTCCTCAGGCGACCACAGGCCAGCCTGAACCCGCTGGGCTGCCGCAAAAGCGATCATCGCCCCATTGTCCGTGCATAGCGCCAGGGGTGGAAAGAAGGCTTCGCCTTTGATCGGTTTGAGCGCCTGATCGAGCCGTTGCCGCAGCAGACGATTGGCTCCCACGCCCCCCGCCACCACCAAACGCTTGAGGCCGGTCTGACGCAAGGCTTTCGCAGCCTTGGCGATCAATACCTCGACAATCGCCTGCTGGGTGGCTGCGGCCAGATCCGCGCGCGTCTGCGCGTCCATCGCACCATTGGCGTTGGCCGCCTTCACTTTGGTCAGCACCGCCGTTTTCAGCCCGCTGAAGCTGAAATCCAGGTCGCCGCTATGCAGCATGGGGCGCGGTAACTCGAAGCGGCTGGCATCGCCCTGCTCGGCCAGCGCCGATAATGCCGGCCCGCCCGGATAGCCCAGGCCCAGCAATTTGGCGCTTTTATCGAAGGCTTCGCCGGCCGCATCGTCCAGCGTCTCGCCCAGCAACTCATAACGTCCCACCCCATCGACGCGCATCAACTGGGTGTGGCCGCCACTGACCAGCAGGGCGACAAAAGGAAATGCAGGCTGCGGCGTCGCCAGCCGCGGCGACAACAGATGCCCTTCCAGGTGATGAATAGGAATGGCAGGCACCCCCAGCGTCCAGGCCATGGATTGCGCCACACTGGCGCCTACCAGCAAGGCACCGGCAAGGCCCGGCCCGGCCGTATAGGCAATGGCATCGACATCGGCCAGCGTCAGGCCAGCCTGGGCCAAGACCTCTGTGGTCAGCGGCAAGGCGCGACGAATATGGTCGCGCGAGGCAAGTTCAGGCACCACGCCGCCATAATCGGCATGCATGGCGATTTGTGTATGCAAGGCATGGGCCAACAGCCCACGCTCCGTACAGACGACGGCAACGCCGGTTTCGTCGCAGGAGCTTTCGAATCCCAGGATGATCATGCGGCCGCAGTTTACATCCAAACGCGGTCTTTCTTTCAGCCCTGCCCATGGAAAACGCTGCATATCATACGGAAAAGTGGTAATTTCTGCGCGGTTTTCGCCAGGCTTTCATTGGTGCGGCCAATCGACGAAAATGCCAGCTGCGCTGCAGAACCAACCGGCTACGCCGCGCCGCCGTGCATCAATATGCCCCCGCCAGGCCTACCGCCCTGGTACGGGCCGAGCGCCTCCGCACCCAGTCTGCCCACCTGCCGGCTACGCCTTTCATCGACCTACTCTCTGGAACCCCCATGCTGGAGCAATTTTTCAAGCTACGTGAACACGGCACCACCGTGCGCACCGAGATCATCGCCGGGATCACGACCTTCCTGACGATGTCCTACATCATCTTCGTCAATCCTGACATTCTGTCCTCGACCGGCATGGATCGCAGCGCCGTGTTCGTGGCAACCTGCCTGGCGGCAGCACTGGGTTCCATCATCATGGCGCTGGTCGCCAACTGGCCGATAGGCATGGCCCCTGGCATGGGGCTGAACGCCTTCTTCGCCTTCACCGTGGTCGGCACAATGGGCTACAGCTGGCAGCAAGCGCTGGGGGCGGTATTCATTTCCGGCGTCATCTTCATTATCCTGACTGCCACCGGTATTCGCGCCTGGCTCATTGCCGGCATTCCGAAATCGCTGCGCAGCGCCATCGCCGCCGGCATAGGCCTGTTCCTGGCCATCATCGCCCTGAGCACCTCGGGAATCATCGTCGCCAGCCCGGCAACCAAGGTAACGCTGGGCGATATGCATCACCATGCCCCGCTGATGACCTTGGGCGGCTTCTTCCTGATCGCCATTCTGGATGCCTTGCGCGTGCGCGGCGCCATTCTGATCGGCATCCTGGTCATTACCGTGCTGTCGATGGTACTGGGCTACAACGAGTTTGCCGGTGTTTTCTCCGCACCGCCCAGCATTCTGCCGACGTTCATGCAGCTGGATATTATCGGCGTGCTGCATACGGGCTTCATCAGTGTGATTCTGGTGTTCGTACTGGTGGAAGTATTTGATGCGACCGGCACACTGGTTGGCGTCGCCAAGCGCGCTGATCTGCTGCCCGAAGGCAAGCCCAATCGCCTGGGCCGCGCCCTGTTTGCCGACAGCACCGCCATCATCGCCGGTTCCGCGCTGGGCACCAGCAGCACGACTGCTTTTGTCGAAAGCGCCTCGGGCGTGCAAGCCGGCGGCCGTACCGGCTTGACCGCGCTGGTCGTTGCCGTGCTGTTCCTGGCCGCACTGTTCATCGCACCGCTGGCAGGTTCCGTGCCGGCCTATGCCACCGCACCCGCGCTGCTGTATGTCGCCGGCCTGATGATGCGTGAGATGACGGCAATCAACTGGGAAGACATTACCGAAGCCACCCCGGCAGCACTGACCGTGCTGATGATGCCCTTCACCTACTCCATCGCCAATGGCCTGGCTTTTGGCTTCATCAGCTATGTGATTCTGAAAGCCGGCACCGGCCGCATTCGCCAGATCCATCCTGCAACCTGGGTGGTCGCGGCGCTGTTCGTGATCCGTTACGCCTTTTTCGCCGAGTGATGCAGCGCTGGCATCCAGGCTGATCCAATAGGTGGAGGATGACCCCAATCGGGACGGGAGAGAGCCGGTAGCATGTTGCTGCGCAGCCTCCCCGTCCAAGCACGCATTGAACACGAGACGACGATGAGCAACACGGGAAATTTTGACTCGATCTATATCCGGGAACTGGATGCGTTTGTCTCGATTCACGGTGACGATGACAGCCACGAAGAACAGTTGGCTGCGGCCTGGGACAGCCAATTCAAAGACATAGACCTGCTCGACGGCAGCTTCATTTGTCCACACCTGCTGCAGGATGCCTTGGGTCTGTCGCCGCAAGACTGGCAATGGGCGCTTTATCGCGCCGACAAGCACCTGGGCGGGAGCAGCAACCGTCCTGAGCAACTCGAATCACAACTCGTCAAAGCATTGCTGACCGAAGGCCGTGCCTACGCCATCCGCCGATACGCGCGCAAAGAAAACCTTCCCATCGACTCGGCCATGACGGCCTCTCTGCCCTATGGCATTACCGCGTTGCTGTACCGTTTTTTTACTGAGTCCGGCCTGTCCCTGAGTCGCCAGCATCGCCTATGCTTGAAAGAAGCCTTCGAGCAAGGACAGGAATTCGAGCAAGACCTCGACGCGCCAACTATGCTTGCCTATGACAGAACGACTCAGGTACAGGACGCCATTCACCGTATCGCCGCAGACATCCAGGGGCCGCTAGGCCCAAAGCACCTGGACCGGGAGAAAATGCGCCGGATACTATCGCTTGTACGGCTGCATTTCTCCGTTTCAGAGTCGAAGAAGAAGCGGTTCATGGCACTGATCAACCTGGATCAGGCCTATGCAAAGCGCCGCCAGCAGGCCGGCGCGCCCGCCGTTCTCCTTCAGCGACCCAACGCCCGTTTCATTCGTGGCTGGCAACAACAGCACCTCTGGCCCATCACCTATTACTATCCCGTCAGTATCCGTCAATCATTCGAGCGTGTAACGCATTTCATGGCGCAGGCACGCCGGACACTTGTCCCGACGATTGCCGTCAATGAACTGGCACTGGCCTATGCAAGCTTGCAGGCCGCCCGAGAACACCGACGGGCCCGTTGCAAACGACTCCCAAACTGCCATTGAGGGTATGAATCGCATCTATCGCTTTGCCGGCGCGCCGTCCTTTTCCAGCGCGGAAGCATGCCGCATGCGTCTGCGCAAAAAAAAACGCGCAACGCCTGCCACAAGCATATCTTTGGGCGCCGACCCGAATTGCATTGTGGATGCAAGCGGCCACCATGACATCGAGAAGTACCCAGAAAAATACGCCGGCATTGCCACCCTCACGCTGACCCAGCGCGAGGCGGATCTGATCGCGCTTGCCAATCCAGGCACGCGCCCTCCAAAAGCACTGGAAGCCCTGCATCCCTGGCTGCCCCCGCGAAAATATATTGGCGACGCCAGCAGCAACCATGCGCAACTGCTCGCCCTTTTGCAGCGCTATGGCAAGCACCTGTTCATGCCCGATGAATTCTGCAACCAGGGCTGGAATACCATTTGCAATGCGCTAGGCATGATCAGCGACCTGGATACTCGCTTTTACAGCGCGTGGCACCTGCCCTTGCAGGACGTCTATGTGCTGGAAGAAACCCGGCCTGATCGCAGCGTCATCGCGATCGACTTCAACGCCATGTATGCGGCATGCATGCAGTATTCATTCCCCGACCCGAGCCGGATGTCGGTGCAAACTTATGACAGGCCGCTGGGTAAAAATGAAAAACTGCCCCCTGGCCTATTCCGCTGCCGACTTGACGGCAAGCACAGCCCGTTTATCCAAAAGCACTCGCCATTCCGTCATTTTTTCGCAGGCCGTTATCTGGGCGCATCTTTGGAACACGGCATTGAAATCGAGCTAAACGAATTTGAAATCGAGTTCTATCGCAGACATTTTCCGCGCCTTCATCTCGTAGATGGCATCATTGCCGACCGCAGTATCCGGCACCCTCTGGCGCGGGAAGTCCGACGTGCGCATGCCCGGCGTCTGAACTTCAGAAAACAATCGAACAAGCCACTGGAAGACTGCGAAAAATTCAAAATGACCCTGATGGCTTCGTGCGCCAATCGCCCCGACAAAGAAAAACGCCATTTCCCCAACCTAAATCAGGCGCTGGCCTACCTGCGCAACAATTTCGGCATTTTTCCTCATGCAGGCGAACCTATGTCTGCCTTCTGCCTATGGCTATCAGGAAAAAAGGGCATCACCTTGCGCGAGCAAGCGAATGGCATGGAACTGATAGCGCCGGCTCTGCGCAGCGCTTCGGCATGCTTCAGCCTCAGTCAACGCATCGTCGCTCGCAGCCGCACTCTGTTGCTGGAATACATGGAAAAGCTCTGCCAACTGCTGCCAGAGCTGGAAATCTGTTACTGCAACATTGATTCCATTCATTTTTCCATTCCCGACACTCGGTTGCCCATGATCATGGAGCAGCTGGAAACTGCGGTTTCTCTGGAAATGGGTGGCGTCAAGGTCGAAGCAATAAGCAAGCACGGTCTATGGCTGGAGCCCGGACGTTATTGGCTGTACAGCGATAACGTGGACAAATTCAGCAATCTCGGCATCAGTGACGGCGTGCACCCGTTCAAGGAAAAAAAGATTTATGTCACCGGCAGGCAGATCGACAGCCTGCACATTCCCGTCCGCATTACCATTGACCTGCCTGGCTCCAGTTCCGATGCCAAAACCGCGATTCGGGATGAAGCCTCTGCCCTCACCCGCCTACGTTTCGTGGAGATTACACAAGACACCAGCTACAACACCATTCTGTCTATGCTGGAACGGAACCGGCGGGAAACAATTCCCGCCAAACTGCGAGCATTCCATCAGTTGAAACAGAGACTGGCGCCCCTGGGCTGAATGCACCAGCCACGCTGCCTCGTGGCTGGGCAAAGATACCGGAAATCATTCGGCGCGTAGCGTCCCCACCACAAGTGTGAAGTGGGCGTGTTCGTCGAACACTCGCCGCAGAAACGGTTGAAACCGAGCAGATCCTGCTTGCGTAGTATATATAAACCCACACAGCTTGACGACGCTATACCTTCCCTGGCGCATACACCACGCGACTCAGAATGCGCGCGACACCGAAAACACGGCTCCCAGGCGGCCAGATTTCTTGCCATTGCGAGTTGGCAGCCAGTTGTCGTCGCTGGCGCCCACTGCGGCCAGACCTAACATCCAGCCGTTCAGTTCCTTGGTGACCCCCAGCTTGTAGTCCACATAGTGGCCGATATCATCGCCATCCATATCCACCTGGTTTTTCAGTTTCTGGTAGCCCAGGTGTGCATTCAGCCCCCAACCCTCGCCCAGGTCGATATTGGCCGCTGCATCCAGATACCAGGTACCTTTGCTATCGGGCGTATTGAAGAAATCACTGGGTGTATAGCTGTATTTGAGGCTGAAGATGTCGTAGCTGAGGCCCACATACAGGTCGGTGTTATTGAAGTTCCCGCCCTTGCCCGCCACCGGCGTTTTATCGGATCCAGGATACCAGTACTGCAACACGCCGATATCCAGCCCCAGGCCGTGACCCAGATCACCGCGCCAGCCCCCGTAGAAATCCATCTCCAGATTGGCCTCGTTGAAGACGTTGTCGGCAACGTTGGAGTTCCAGTTGCCCAGATAGAAGCCAGAGGTATGGGCAAGGTCAATACCCAGCTGGATGGCGGGCCGGAAATTGGTCTGTGAGTAGCCTCGGAAACGGTAGTCATTGGTAATGGTGCCGTTGCCGGTCAGTGTGAAACCCGAACCGAGGTCTGTATCGGCCCTGGCGGGCGGCGAGCCCAGGGCAAGGCCCAGCACAGCAGTGGCAAGCGAGGCGAGAAGCAGGGTTTTCGTCATGATGGGTTCCAGGCAGTAGGAAGAGGAATGGCACCAGGCCATCACGTCCTGCCCGCTGCCCCTGGTGATCAGGGGGGAGAGGCCGGACGCGTACTTCCTCCTAAGCATTTTTCATGCCAGCATTGCTCGCCCGTGTTCCGACAGTGAAACCTGGGCAGAATGCGCTGCCCTGCTTTATCTTGGTGCACCGAAGCATTGTCCTTGTGCGCCAAAACAAGGCATGGCGTGGACTTTCAGGCCTAGCCCTCGGTACCGCCGCTCAACGCGTCATCCGCATCCTGGATTTTCCAGGGCGCTTTCCCTCGGGTCATGTCAATCAGCCCCCGATGCACCGTCGCCAGTGCGCTTTCAGGCACCTTCAACACCCAGGAAACGCCCCCGCCATCGTAGGCTTCCGCTACGATTTCCGCGCCCTGGCCCAGGACAAAGGCCTGGCAACGCGCCAGTTCGGCAAAGACCACTGCCGTTTCCACCAGCCGACTGGGAATAATGACGCGCTTGGGCGCCAGCCGCAGGCATTGCGCCGCAGCACCGGAATAGGCGCGCACCAGGCCGCCTGCACCCAGCTTGATACCGCCGAACCAGCGGATGACCAGCACTGCGACCTGATCGAGCCCCTGCCCTTCTATGGCCTGCAGGATGGGCCGCCCGGCGGTGCCACCGGGTTCGCCATCATCATTGAAGCGATATTGCGCGCCAATGCGATAGGCCCAGCAGTTATGCGTGGCTTCCGGGTCGCTGGCCGCCGCAAAATGCGCCAGCGCCTGATCCACATCATCCACCGGCCAGGCCAGCGCGAGGAAGCGGCTCTTCTTGACGTCTTCCTCGTAACTGGCCGGCCCTTCCAGGGTGCAGATGGGCGTGCTCACTGCGCTGCCAGCGATCAGCCTGCCACGCCCTTGGAGGCCAGCAGTTCTTCGTAGGTGCCACGGTAATCGTTGACCGAACCGCCCTCCTGGATTTCGAAGATACGCGTCGCCAGGCCGTTGACGAACTCACGGTCATGCGAGACAAAGATCAAGGTGCCTTCGAATTTTTCCAGCGCCAGCTGCAACGACTCGATGGATTCCATGTCCAGGTGATTGGTCGGCTCATCCATCAGCAGCACGTTGTGACGGCCCAGCATCAAACGGCCGAAGGTCATGCGGTTTTTCTCACCGCCAGACAGCACACGCGCTTTCTTGGGCAGATCGTCGCTGGAGAACAGCAGGCGCCCCAGCACCGAACGGATGGATTGGTCTTCGTCGCCCGGCTGACGGAAACGGCTCATCCAGTCGAAGAGTTGCTGATCCGTATCGAACTGGTCGGAAACGTCCTGCGCCATATAACCGATATCGGCATTTTCTGACCATTTGACCGTGCCGCGATCAGGCGCCAGTTCACCGGCCAGCATACGCAGCAAGGTGGTTTTACCCACACCATTGGCACCGATGATGGCGATTTTTTCACCGGCTTCGATCATGGCCGAGAAAGGCTGGATCACAGGCTTGTCATAGGCCTTGCTGATGCCCTCGACCGTCAGCGCCAGGCGGTGCATGACCTTGTTCTGCTCGAAGCGGATATACGGGTTCTGACGCGAAGACGGCTTGACCTCGACCGTATCGGCCTTGATCCGGTCGATCTGCTTCAGGCGCGAGGTGGCCTGGCGCGATTTGGATTTGTTGGCAGCGAAGCGGCGAACGAAGTCCTGCAGTTCGGTGATACGCTCCTTGGCCTTGCTGTTGGCAGACATGACACGCTCGCGCGCCTGTGCCGAAGCCAGCATGTAGTCGTCGTAGTTGCCCGGATAAATGCGCAGTTCGCCATAGTCCAGGTCGGCCATGTGGGTGCAGACCTGGTTCAGGAAATGACGATCGTGGCTGATGATGATCATGGTGCTCTGATAACCGTTGAGCACTTCTTCCAGCCAGTGAATCGTGTGGATATCCAGGTTGTTGGTCGGCTCGTCGAGCAAGAGCACATCCGGCGCAGAGAACAGCGCCTGCGCCAGCAGCACACGCAGTTTCCAGCCAGGGGCCACTTCGCGCATCGGCAGATTGTGCTGTTCCACCGGAATTTCCAGGCCCAGCAGCAATTCACCGGCACGGGCTTCGGCGGTATAGCCGTCATATTCGGCGAACAGCGCTTCCAGATCGGCCGCCCGCATGTAATCTTCTTCCGTCGCATCCGCGTTGGCGTAAATGGCGTCGCGCTCGCTCATGGCCTGCCACATTTCCGAGTGGCCCATCATCACCACATCCAGCACCCGGAAATCCTCGAACGCGAACTGATCCTGGCGCAGCTTGCCCAGCCGCATGCCCGGATCCAGCGTCACATTGCCCGCGCTCGGTTCCAGATCCCCCCCGATGATTTTCATGAAGGTGGATTTGCCGGAACCGTTGGCACCGATCAGGCCATAGCGGTTGCCGTCGCCGAACTTGACCGAAACATTTTCGAACAGGGGTTTCGGGCCGAACTGAATAGTAAGATTGGCTGTAGAGATCACGATAAGGGGATGAGAAGAAACGGATTGGCGGCCTGCCGTACAGGCCAGGCAGGCGCCGCCTGGCGCCAGGGGGAAATGCCCGGGGAAAGAGGGAGTGTACCAAGCACGGCCAGCAAACGCACCCTATGCCCGCGCCCGGCTCAGGCGCGCACCAGTCGCGCCCGGCCGGACTGCAGCGTCAGCCGGGCCTGCGCGCCTACCGGCAGCGTCAGGATTTCCGGCACATGCCCATGTGGCAAGCCTCCGATCAACGGTGTGCTGACTTGCCGGGCCAGCCACTCGAACACCTGGACCAGGTCGTGCCCGTCCTGCTTGTCCGGATGGCCGCTGTCAGTAAAACGCCCCAGCAGAATCGCCTTTTGCCGCGCCAGGATGCCGGCATGCAGCAATTGGCTGAGCATACGCTCGACCCGAAACGGCGCTTCGCTGACATCTTCCAGAAAAAGAATGCCGCCCTGCACCGCCGGGAGATACGGCGTGCCGATCAAGGACACCAGCAAGGCCAGATTGCCGCCCCAAAGCATACCCGAGCAGTCCAGCTCCGGGGAGTCCGCGCCTGCGATATCGCCCCGAAAAGCGCCGGCAGGCAACTCCGGCACGAAATCGGCCAAGACCTGCGCCTGGCGCACCGCGCCAAGAAAACTTGCCGTCATGCCCGGATCCGGCGTCTGAACACCAAAATCGCTACAGACCATCGGCCCGGCGTCGCTCCCTGCGCCGGTCTGCGCCAGCAGGCCAAGACTGAATGCAGTGCAGTCGCTATAACCCACAAAGCGCTTGCCCGACGCCGCCCAGGCCGCCCAGTCCAGGCGCGGCAACAGGCGGCTCAGGCCATACCCGCCACGCGTTGCCATGACGATATCCGCAGGCTGTGCCAGCGCGCGCTCGAATGCCGCCAGCCGCTCTTCGTCCGTGCCGGAAAAACGCTGATAGCGCCCGGCCGCAGCCGGATCCAGCGTCACCGTGAAGCCCAGCGCGCGCAAATGCGCGACCCCTCGTTCCAAGACCGCAGGGTCGCGGATCGCACCGGCGGGAGACATGACATAGATTGCACGCGAACGGTGCTCAACACCCATTATTCCAGCTCCTGCTGCATTTTTTGACGGAGACGGCGCTCACGGAAGAAGGCGCGCAATTGCTCCCCGCACGCTTCCGCCAGCACTCCGCCCTGCACAACGGTATGATGATTCAGCGTCTTGCACGCGGGCAGATCTAGCACGCTGCCGCAAGCGCCAGTCTTGGGGTCGCTCGCGCCAAACACCACACGCGCCAGGCGGGCATGCATGATGGCGCCCATGCACATGACGCAAGGCTCCAGCGTGACGTACAGCGTTGCCCCCGGCAAGCGATAGTTGCCCATGCCAGCGGCAGCCAGCCGCAAGGCCACGATTTCCGCATGCGCGCTCGGATCGCTGTCGCCTATGACGCGATTGCCGCCCAGCGCAAGCTCCTTGCCCTCGGCATCGACAATCACGGCGCCTACCGGCACCTCGCCCCGCACCGCCGCCTCGGCCGCCTGCAGCATGGCCTGGCGCATGCGAGCGGCGTCGCTCAGCGCCAGATCCGACAATGCGTCCATGGCAGGAAGATTCACACCACTCATCGCGCGCCACTCATCCGAACAACCACATAATGACCGGTGCTATCCACGGCGCCAACACGGCCGTAGCGATCCCGTTGAGCCCCATGCCCAGGCCGGCGAAAGCCCCCATTTCCATGGATACCTGGAATGCCCTGGCGGTACCGATGCCATGCGAAGCCACCCCCAGCGCAAACCCGCCCAGCACGGATGATTCCATACGCATCAGGCGCAACACGGTCACGCCGGTAATTGCACCTATCATGCCAGCCACCAGGGTAAAGGACACCGCCAGGGACGGCAGCCCGCCCAGATGCTCGGCAACGCTCATGGCAATCGGCGAGGTGGCCGACTTGGGCACCATGGACATGGCCAGCACCTTGTCGCCGCCCATCAGCAGCACCAGGGTCGTGCCCGAACCGATCGCAATGACCGAGCCCGCCACCAGACCGGCCGTCAACGGCCGCCAGGCTGTCTTCAAACGCGGCCAGAGCCGCGCCAGCGGCACTGCCAGGGCCACTGTGGCCGGCCCCAACAGGAAATGAATGAACTGCGCGCTATCGAAATACACCTCATAGGGAATACCGGCGAGCCCCAGAATAGCAGCCACGATCACGACTGAAATCGCCACCGGATTTGCCCAGGGCGCCCGCCCCGTGCGTCCGTGCGCCCATTGCGCCACCAGAAAGGCGCCTAGCGTCAGTGTCACGCCAGGCAACGGCGAAGCCGCCATATACCCCAATAATCCGCCTGTCGTGTCACTCATGCGCCTCTCCTGATGCGCGTTTGCTCTCGGCATCGGTCATCCAGCGCGCCACCAGCCCGGTCACAACCAGCGTCAGAATCGTGCTGATCAGCAAGGACAGGAGAATCCCCAGCCAATGCTCCTTCAACATGCCAAATGCCGCGATGATCCCGACGCCTGCCGGAACAAACAGTACCGACAGGTGCTGCAGCAAGGCATTGGCCGTCGCTTCCATCCGGGCCAAAAGCAGCGGGCGAGCCCGCAACAGACAGAACAGCAGCACCATCCCCAGCACCGGCCCGGGAATAGGCAGATGCAGGAGACGGCCAAACAACTCACCGATGCCCTGACAGAGCATCAGAATCGCAAAAGTTTCCAGCATTTTCAGTCCGCGGCAACTTCCCAGGTTTCATCGCTGGCGCGCCACAGGCGGTAACGCAGCTGGAAGCCCTCCGGCACATAGACCACCAAGGGCAGGCGGCTGTTGTAACGCACCTTGAAGCCATCGCCCTGAACACTCACGAAGCTGTTCTTCTTGACGCTATCCAGGCAGCCCATCAGGGTGCTGGCAGGCCCACTTACGTTATTGAGCACGTAATAGCCATAGCCCCAGCCCTGCACGGTTTCCTCGGACAGATTGCCCATGAACCACTGTCGATTGCAATCGGTAGGCAGCGTCTTGCCGACAATCAACTGCACTTCGTAGTCTTCTTCCAGGGGCCGGCTCTCAAGGTTGAGCACATAGCGCGTCTGGCCTGGCTGAGCGGCCGGGAACGGTTTGAGATCCGTCGCTGCGTCAGCCGCCTGGGCGCCAGCGGCAAACATCAGCCCCAGGCCCAGCCCGGCCGTCGCCAGCACTCGACGCAGGAACATGCCCGAACTGCCATCACGGGAAATTTCTGTCATGGTGAAACTCCTTATTGCAAGAGAGTAAAAAACAAATGGCTCTGCCGGCGGCCCACTATACGCCGGTCGCCAGGGCATGAGCCTGGCTGATCAACTCATAGGAATGCAGGCGGTGCTCGAACTCATAGACATCGGACACAATCATCAATTCATCGGCCTGCGTTTCTTCCAGCAACTTTGCCAAGCCTTCAGCCACGGTATCGCGTGTGCCGATAATGCTGCGCGCCAGCTTTTGCCGCACGCGACGGGCTTCATCGGCTGTCCAGTAGGTCTCGATATCGTCGATGGGCGGCTGGCTCAGGCCGCGCGTACCGCGCATCTGGTTGGTCGATGACATTTGCTGGGTCGTGGCCAGACGGCGCGCCTGGGCCTCGCTGTCCGCGGCAATGATATTGACGCCAACCATGGCGTGCGGGCGTGCCAGCTGCTGCGACGGCCGGAAATTGCTGCGATAGATATCCAGCGCCATCAACAGGTATTCCGGCGCAAAGTGCGAGGCGAACCCGAACGGCAAGCCCAGCTCTGCCGCCAGGCGAGCGCCAAAAGTGCTGGACCCGAGAATCCATAGCGGCACTTCCATGCCCACCCCCGGCACGGCGAACAAGGTTTGTCCGGTGCGCGGCGGCGCCAGCAAGGCCTGCAACTCCAGCACATCTTCCGGGAAACGATCCGCCGCAGCGGGATGGCGGCGCAAGGCGCGCAAGGTGGCCTGATCCGTGCCGGGCGCACGCCCCAGGCCAAGGTCGATCCGTCCTGGGTACAGGCTGGCCAAGGTGCCGAATTGTTCCGCAATCACCAGTGGCGAATGGTTGGGCAGCATGACGCCGCCAGCACCGATACGAATGCGGCTGGTGCCTGCGGCGATATAACCGATCACGACGGCCGTCGCGGAACTCGCGATGCCCCGCATATTGTGATGCTCAGCGACCCAGAAACGCGAATACCCCCACTGCTCCGCCTGCGCGGCCAAATCCCTGGCACGCCGCAAGGCGGCACCCGCATCGGCGTCCTGGCCAATCCGCGCCAGATCCAGAATCGAAATTTCTGCCATGTCGTCTCCAATATCCATCTGTCCTGCCCTGCCGACGCATTCAAATCCACCGGCAAGCTGCATGCCGCATCGTAACGCACACGTTCTTACATGGCAGAAGCCGCACTGACACGGCAGGGTTTCTCTACCTTTCCTGGCCGATTCCACAGAAAAATACGGCAAGTTGCCACGAAAAATGTAACAACCCCTCGCGATGCGCCTGCGCTCTCCAAAGCTGCTGCAGAACCTGCCGTGGCCGGATTTCCGGCTCCGTTTTACGTGTGCCACACCCCGCAAAACCCGCCATCCACCAGGCCTTCCCACGGAACCATCGGTGCTCCCGCGGTCATATTCATGCAGCGTAAAGCGATTTCAATAGCAGCTAATGTGTCCGGCACCCTTTGTTTCAAGGGTTATATTTCGTTAGACTTGATTTCACGCGACGTTACATGCACGTACCCATTACGCCCTCTACCTTCGCCATTCCCCTTTCCCTTCTGCTTGTTTTTGCCGTCGGTGCCGCGCTACAGGCAACCCTGGGCGGCTACGCCGGCATTCTGGCCTGTGCGGCAGGCATTCTGCTGCTCTACTGGCGCAGCCGGCGCCGTCAACAGCGGCTTCTGCACTGGTCGGTACAGCTCGACAGCACACCACCCGCGGAACTGCGCGGCTACGACAAACTGATCGCCAATATCTATCGCCAGCACCGGCATTTACGCAAACAGACGGAGCAGGCGCATGCCGTATTCGATGACTGGCAAACCATGCTGAACGCCCTGCCTTTTGGCGTCCTGCGGCTCGACGGCGAGCTGCAATTGACCTGGTGCAATCAAAATGCGGAACGGATGCTGAGTCTCAACCTGCCCGAAGACCTCGGATTCCGACTCAGCAACATCCTGCGCATGCCGGCTTTTGTCGCCTACGCCAGCAAGCAGGAAGATTGGTCGCAAGGCATCGCGCTGCAATTGCCCACCGGGCGCATCCAGGCCCGCCTGCTCGACGACAAGCAAGGGGGCGCTGTGCTGCTGGCGTTTCCGCAGACGGAGGACGATAGCGGCGACACTGAGGCCAGCCAAGAACGCTAGAGGCATTCAGGACGCTCAAGGCAATCGAAGCATCAAGGGCATCAAGGGCATCAAGGACAAAGTTTGCGCTTGGATGCCGGGTCATGGCATGATTTTTTCGTCTTTCACTGACCTTCAAGCTAGATTTGCCATGACTGAAAAAATACGCATCCTGCAATTGGGGCCGTTGGCCGGCTCTCCAGGCGCCCAGGAACGCCTGGAATCGCTCTATGACGTCGTTCCCCTCTGGAAGGCGGACGACCCTGCCGCCGTCCTCAAACAGGAAGCTCCCGCCATACGCTTGCTGGTCACTACCGCCGTACGCGGCTGCGATGCCGCTACCATGCAGGCGCTGCCGCATCTGCAGGCCATCTGCAGCTGGGGGGTCGGTTTCGATTCGATTGATATCGCCGCCGCGCACCAGCGCGGCATCCAGGTCAGCAATACCCCCGATGTTCTGACCGATTGCGTGGCTGACCTCGCCTGGGCCTTGCTGCTTGGCAGCGCGCGCAGAATTGCCGAAGCCGACCGCTTTGTCCGTGAGGGACACTGGGGTGCCGTGCATGGCGGTTTTCCGCTGGGCCGTCGGGTCAGCGGCCGCAAACTGGGTATTCTTGGCCTGGGCCGCATCGGCAGCGCCATTGCCAAACGGGGCGATGGCTTTGGCATGGAAATCCGCTACCACAACCGCCATCCTCGCAGCGATGTGCCTTATGGCTATGCGCAAACCCTGGAAGACCTGGCGCGCTGGTCAGATTTTCTGGTTGTGGCGGCCGTCGGCGGCGACGATACGCGCCAATTGGTCGATCAGAACATCCTGCGCGCGCTCGGCCCGGAAGGTACGCTGATCAACATCGCGCGCGGCTCGGTCGTGGATGAAAACGCCTTGGTTCAAGCACTTGAAGAAGGCAGCCTGGGCGCAGCCGGACTGGATGTTTTCGCCCATGAGCCCAACGTGCCCGATGCCCTCAAGCAATCCGACAGAGTCGTGCTATTGCCTCATATCGGCAGCGCAACGCTGGAAACCCGTGCGGACATGGCCGAGCTGCTCTTCGATAACCTGCGCAGCTTTCTGGCTGGCGGCAAAGTGTTGACACCCGTCTGACCGGGCAGACAACGCTGCAGGCTGCCCACGCAGCCTGTGCGACACGTGCCCCGTCACCTTTGAGCCCGGAACCCTGTGCAGAGGCTTGCTGGGATGAAACCGGCCAAAGCAGTCTGGGTAGCCCCGCACTCACGGCAGGCGCGCGGCAAAGGCCTCAGTCGCCGCCCTTCCGCTCACTGATCTTCAGGCCATTGTCATGGGCAAAGCCGATGACGAACTTCCAGGCCAGCGGCTCCAGTTCGCGCAGGCGGTTATCCACCACCACGCAACGTACGCCGTCGATGACCGTAGGCACGACGTAAGGGGAATAGGTCAAGTGACTGGCCGGGGAACCGACCGGTCGGAAGGGAGCCATCACGCCCGCCAGGCGTTCAGCCCAGTCGCTGGGGCGAAAGCGCTGCCCCGATTCTGTCACGCCGTGGATAATGTGTTGGCTTACTTGTTCTGTCATGGAAAATGCACCAGGATCAACAGGCTTGGCAAGCTGCCCGGCCAAGACCGATGTCCGGCGCCGCAACTTGCTTGCGCAGGGATTGTATATGATTGAACCTGTACGTGCCTCTTTCGGCCCCCCAGGCGTGCCGCTTCACTCGCCTGCCTCTTTGCCCCATTGCGCATTTTGCGCTGCACATACCGCAGGCTGCCGTATCTTCTGCCTCGTGCTTGCATCTCATTTCCTGCTCGTCAGGTATGATAGATAGCTCTGTCACCCATCTGGGCTGGAGTTTGCGCCGCATGGATGCAGCTTCTGCCAGGTATTGCGGCTGGGGCCTGGGGCTCCTCCGCGATGTGGCGGAAAGCGCTGGCCGGTGGGCCGGAGTGCTTTACATGCTGCGCTGCACAAACTGCCCGGCGCAGGAACCATCACGCAGATAATCATGAACCAGACCTCTCAACAAGCAGCTCCTTTGCGTCACTTCCTGCAGTTCACCGATCTGACACGCGACGAGATCCTGTATCTGCTCGACCGCGCCCGCATCATCAAGGATGACTTCAAACGCTACATCCCGCACCTGACCCTGCACGACCGTACCCTGGCCATGGTGTTTGAAAAAGCCAGCACGCGTACTCGTGTGTCATTCGAGGCCGGAATGTATCAGCTGGGAGGCTCTGTCATCCACCTGACTACCAACGACTCCCAGCTGGGACGCTCGGAGCCCATCGAAGATACGGCTCGCGTGGTATCGCGCATGGTGGATCTGGTGATGATCCGCACATTTGAACAGACCCGCATCGAACGCTTCGCTGCCCATTCCCGGGTACCGGTGATCAATGGCCTGACCAACGAGTACCATCCCTGTCAGATTCTGGCGGACATTTTTACCTTCATCGAACATCGTGGCCCCATCGCCGGCAAGACCGTCACCTGGATCGGCGACGCCAACAATATGTCCTACACCTGGCTGCAAGCAGCGGAAATGCTGGGCTTCACGCTGCATGTTTCCACGCCGCCGGGCTATGCCCTGGACCCTGCCCGCATCGGCAACCCGGCAGCCTCGGTGCTCAAGCAATTCGATGATCCCGCCGAGGCCTGCCGTGGCGCTGACCTCGTCACCACGGATGTCTGGACCAGCATGGGCTATGAAGCAGAAAACGCCGAGCGGCGCGCCGCCTTTGCCGGCTGGCGCGTTGATGAGCGCCTGATGTCCCAGGCCAATCCAGATGCGGTATTCATGCACTGCCTGCCCGCCCACCGTGGCGAGGAAGTCACTGCCGAAGTCATCGACGGCCCGCAAAGCGTGGTCTGGGATGAAGCAGAAAACCGCATGCATGTGCAGAAAGCCCTGATGGAATTCCTGCTGATCGGCAAACGCTGACCTCCCATCTGCCCTGGCCGCACCCAAGTACGGGGCAGTACAAAAACAGGCGGCAGCCTTCCCCGGCATGCCGCCCTACCAATACCAAGGGGCCGGAATATCCGGCCCCTTGGTGCTTGTTGCCCTGCCTGGTCGGGCAGTGTGCCCTCAGCTTTCCGTGGACTCCCACTTGCGCCGCTCCTGGCGATTCAACACGGCGCCCTTACGCGGCCCGGGAAACACCACACTGAAGCGCGTCCCGGACAATATCGGCCGGCTTTCCAGGCGCCACCAGGCGCCATGGGCCTCGGCGATTTCGCGAACAATCGCCAACCCCAGGCCGGCGCCACCCGGCACAGCCGATGGCCCCCGGTAAAACGCCTCGAAGATTTTTTCCTGCTCATCAGGCGCCAGGCCGACACCATCATCCTCGACCACCAGCACGGGGGGTGTACTGCTGATACGCAAACGCAAGGTGGTCGCACCTGTCGCGTAACGCAACGCGTTGTCGATCAGGTTGCCCAGTAGTTCATCGAGCAGCAAGGGATCGCCATCTATCCAGACCGGATGCGGCGGCGCGCTCATATCCAGCTCCAGGCCGGCATCCCTGGCCTTGCTCAGCCAACGGGCGCCGCTATGCCGCGCCCACTCGCACAAATCCATGGAAACAAAGCTATCCTGCGGCCTGACTCCAGGATCCACCCGCGCCAGCACCAACAACTGCTGCCCCAGACGGATCATGCGATCCGTGACCGATTTGATGCGCCGCGCCCTGGCTTCGATATCCTCTGGCAAGGAACGCGCCAGCATCAATTCGGACTCCAGTTTCAGACCGCTCAGCGGCGTGCGGAACTGATGGGCGGCATGACCAATAAAGCGCCGCTGCGCGGCCATGGACGCATCCAGGCGAGCCAGCAACTCATTGGTGCGCTCTACCAAGGGCGCGATCTCCAGCGGCAGATTATTGGCAGGCAACGGCTGCAGGTCTTCTGCGCTGCGCTCGCCCAGCGACTCCGACAGATCCGTCACACCTTTCAGCCCGGAACGCACGCCGACCAGCAGCACCCAGGCAAACAGGAACAGGGACGCCAACTGCCCGGCCACCATGAACCAGAACACATCTTCCAGCGCCCAGGTCGAGGCCTCCAGCTTATGCGTCAGCACCCAGGTCGCGCCGATATCCACGCACACCAGCGCCAGAATGGGCGGCAACAAACGTACCAGCAAATGCCGCGCCAGCGAACCACGGCGCAAAATGCTGCCGGGCGTCGCCGGCTTGGTGCTTACTCGCTGCATGGCTCCAGCACATAACCGAAACCGCGCACCGTCTGTATGCTCACGCCGCAGCCTTCCAGCCGCTTACGCAAGCGATACACATAGACCTCCACGGCATTCTCGCTGAAATCCGCATCCCAGGCTGACAGCGAATTGACAATCTGGCGCTTGGTCACCACTTTGCCCAGGCGTGTCATCAGCATTTCCAGCACGGAAAACTCTCTGGCGGACAAACCGAGGCGCTCGCCTCGCGCCCTCACCTCGCGGCCAACCGTATCCATGGACAGCAGCCCGGCCTCCAGCAGCGGCTGCGCCTGCCCCAGGCGGCGTCGCGCCAGGGCGCGCACACGGGCGGCCAGTTCAGCCAGCTCGAACGGTTTGGCCACATAATCATCCGCCCCCGCATCCAAGCCTTGCACCCGATCGCTCAGGCTATCCCGTGCCGTCAGAATCAGCACTGGCACATCGTCGCCGGCTGCCCGGATACGCTGCAAAATATCCAGCCCATCCGCATCCGGCAGGTTGAGATCCAGCACCAGCAAATCATAGGAATGGCCATCCAGGGCGCTCTGCACCTGGGTACCGTTCTGCAGCCAATCAACCGCATAGGCCTGATCTTGCAGGAATTCCCGCAACGCATGGCCCAGCGTGGCATCATCTTCTATCAGGAGTACTCGCATGTCATGAATTCTATCCGAAGGCATGCTGGCGGAACATCAAAACGAAACACCCCGGAAACGAGAAAACGTTTCCGGGGTGTTTCCTGTCAGGTGACCGATGCAGCCAGGCTGTTGCCTGCGTCACAAGCAGCGAAGGCCATGAATGGCGCAGCGCCCCTGACTCCAGGCGGCACCCGGCTCTGAGAGCCCGGGGCGCCGTTCTGTTCGTCAGGCCTCAGTGCGCGCCATGCGCAGCCGCGCCCGAAGCAGGCTGGGGCTGTGCGGCCGGTGCTGCGGTACCCGCTGCGCTATCTGCCGCAGAGCCGGGAGCGCCGGGCTGCGTCACGAAACCGATGCGGGCGATACCGGAGCGACGAGCGCTGGCCATGACACGCGCCAGGGTTTCGTAGCGGGTATTCAGGTCGGCGCGGATACGCACTTCGGGCTGGGGGCGTTCGTGCGAAATGGAAGCAAAACGGCCGGTCAGATCATCCAGCAGTACGATCTCTTCATTCCAGAACACCACGCCGCCGGCATCAATCGCCAGGTCGATGGTCTTGGGATTTTCCTCGATCTGCTCGGAGCTGGCCTGTGGCAGGTTGATGCGCACCGAGTGCGCCAGCAAAGGCGCGGTGATGATGAAAATAACCAGCAAGACCAGCATCACGTCGATCAGCGGCACCATATTGATTTCTGACATGGTGTGGCCGCCGCTCTGCTTGCTGTCAAAGCTGCCGAAAGCCATCAGTTGGCTCCTTTGTTCTGTGCCGACTGCCCACGGCGCTGCATTGCGCGCAGCTTGCCATCGGACAACTCAACTTGCTGACCCGTGCTCAGGAATGCGAACAGATCATAGGCGAACGCATCCAGACGCGACAGCAGCACGCGGTTGCTGCGCACGAAGGCGTTGAACGCCAGCACGGCCGGAATAGCGACTGCCAGACCCAGGCCGGTCATGATCAGCGCCTCGCCCACCGGGCCTGCGATACGGTTGATCGTCATGCCATCGGACATGCCGATACCAACCAGCGCGTGATACACGCCCCACACCGTACCGAACAGACCGACGAACGGTGCCGTGGAGCCCACCGAAGCCAGCACGGTCAAACCGTTTTCCAGCTTGGCCGTTTCCTCATCAATCACCTTGCGCATCGTGCGGCTGACAAAATCGCCATTGCTGCCGGACTCTTCCAGCTTGGTCGCGCCATACTTGGCGTGATGCTTCTGAGCGTACACCGCGTGGCTGGTCAGGTGCGAGAACGGATCGTTGGCGCCATGCGTAATGATTTCATTCTCGACCTGCTCCAGCGAACTGGCATTCCAGAACTTGTCGAGGAAAGAACGGGCGCGCTTGCGGGTACGGTAATTGCTGATGGCCTTAACGATGATCAGATACCAGCTGATCAGCGACATCACCAGCAGCACGATGAACAGCGCCTTGCCCACGACATCGCTCTGTGCGACGAAATGCAAGAAGCCCATGCTTTGCTCGGCGGCGCCCGCGCTGGCATTGACGGCCTGCTGGCTCAGGACCGCAGCCAGATCGGCACCGGCCTGCAAGGTGGCACCAGCCTGCGCGGCGGCAACGTCTGCCCCAGCCTGCAATGCAGCGCCGGCCTGCTGCGCCGTTTCTGCACCTGCCTGCAAAGCGGCGCCGGCCTGGGCGGCCACCGCATCCGCGCCAGCTTGCGACGCACCTGCCACATCTGCTGCAGTCGCTGCGCCGGTATTGCTCGCCGCATCCGCCGCCGGCGACACCTGCGCCAACACTTGGGCCAACGTTGTCGGCGTAATCAAGGTATCGGACATCTTATTTCCTCATGACAAATACTATGTGGTCGCTTGCCGCTGCGGCGTGCTGCGATCCGATTGGATTAAAAACCAGCGGCATCCCCCAAAAGGAGGATGCCTGAACTCAACGCCTGTTCCTCAGGACGAAATCAAACGGAATATCGGCCATGGCAGGATACGGCACACCATTTTCGGTATAGGGCTTGAAACGTGACTTGCGCGCTGCAGCCAAGGCGGAACGATCAAGACGCTCGAAACCGGAAGACTGCTGCACCTGGGCGTCCTCGACTTCACCGTTCGTATTGATCAGCACACGGATGACCACCCGGCCCTGCTCACGACGCTGCTGCGAAGCCTGGGGGTAATCCGGCAACGGCCGGCGACCCAGATAATCCACATGGCCGATCATGCGCGGTTGATCCGGCGGCGTACCCATCTGCGGGCCGCTGGGCGCGCCCTTCGCATCGGGATCACCGCTAGGCGGCAAATCGGACGGCGGCGCATCGGACGGCGGCGCATCCTCGACCGGCTCCTGCACGGGAGTCACCGCAGGCGGCGCAACCGGCTTGGGTCGGGGCTTGGGTTTAGGCTGCGGCTTGACCTTGGGCGCCTCTTCCACCACAGGCGGCTTGATCTCGGGCTCGGGCTCTATTACAGGCTCAGGCTCGGGATCCGGCTCAACCTCTGGCTCATCGGGCTCAGGTTCAGGCTCGGGCTCGGGTTTGACAGGCGGGGGTGGCGGCGGCGCCGGGGGAGTATCTGCCTGGGGAGCCTTGGAAAGCTGGGGATCAGGACTGATCTCCACAAAACGCACCATTACCGCTTCCGGCTCTTCCTGAACAGGAGGATCACCTTCGGCCAGGAACAATGCGCCGAACAAGGCAGCATGCAAGGCAACCACAGCCACACCGGCACCAACACGCAGGCCAAGAGGATAGCGCTGCGTGGACCAGTTGTTTAAGTTATGAAGCATGAAAAGGAAACATCGCTTAGCTGGCGGCTGTCCGCCCCCATGACAGAGAAACAGCCTGAGAAAGACATTCAATCAGGCAAGTGAAAATTGTAAAATAAATGGGACTTATTCACAACTTGATATCCCACTTGAATCACAAAAAGAGGCTAATTCCCTCTGCTTTCCCTGACAGAAAAAACGAATCGGAGACATTCTGAAGCCAACTGCCGTATTAGACAAGCAAGAACATCGGCCAGAAAACAAAAAAGGCCGCAAACCGGCCAGACCCACGCACTACCCATCTCATCACCAGCACCAGCTCCACCACACTGCTCGCAGCCCCTTGTCGCCCTGCCTTATTACACCGTCCCTGCTGCGCTACAGCCCACGGCCTGGCATTTCCACTGCCTGACAGCAGCAGAATGCCCATTTTGGGAACGAGGAAAAGCGGGCAAACCGGGAAAAGTGCATCTGCAGAATACGGATGCCTGCAATACAGTGTGAGGGCGGGCCTGGGGCCGTGTGGCGCCGCCCGGCACGGGGAGTACCGGCACAGCCGGAACCGCGCGGTCTGCCCTGGGCCTGTCCTCACGCCGCGCCGCGACCTTCGCCAGCGCAATGCTCCGCAACAAGCGAGCCCCCAGGGCAAACAGCGCCCCCCCCCAACGAGCCTTAGCAAAGCGCCGCAGCGCAAGCCTGCAACTCAAGCCCCTTGCTGAGGCAAGGCCCCAACCGGCGCATCACGGCGATCCGCCTCCGACTCCAAATCGGAAATCGGCGCACTGGCCAGCACATCAGGCACAGGCTCGCCATTCAACACAGCGGTCAACCGATCCTTATCCAACTCGCCCTCCCAACGGGCCACCACAATCGCGGCTACGGCATTACCCGTCAAGTTGGTCAACGCCCGGCACTCGGACATAAAACGATCAATCCCCAGAATCAGTGCCATCCCGGCGATAGGCACACTCGGCACCACTGACAGCGTCGCGGCCAAAGTAATGAAACCCGCGCCCGTCACGCCGGCCGCGCCCTTGGAACTCAGCATTGCCACCAGCAACAACAACACCTGATCCTGCAAAGTCAAAGGAATATCACAGGCCTGGGCGATAAACAGCGCCGCCATCGTCATATAAATATTCGTCCCGTCCAGATTGAACGAATACCCGGTCGGCACCACCAGGCCCACCACAGACTTCGCGCACCCGGCCCGCTCCATCTTCTGCATCAGCGTCGGCAACGCGGCCTCGGACGAACTCGTCCCCAGAACCAGCAGCAACTCCTCGCGGATATAGCGCACCAGCTTCACAATGGAAAAACCGTTATAGCGCGCCACGGCACCCAAAATAAACAAAACAAAAAACACCGAGGTCAGATAGAACGTCACCACCAGCAATGCCAGGCTCGACACCGACTCGATCCCGTACTTACCGATGGTGAATGCCATCGCGCCAAACGCACCGATCGGCGCCGCCTTCATCAGCATGGCCACCAAACGGAACACCGGGCTCATCAACGACTGCATAAACGTCAGCACCGGCTTGCCGCGCTCGCCCACCATCGCCAACGAAATCCCGAACAGCACCGACACGAACAACACCTGCAGGATGTTGCCTGTATTGAAAGGACTCAGCAGCGTATCGGGAATAATACCCATCAAAAAGCCGGTAATCGTGCTGTCGTGCGCCTTATCGACATAGCCCTGCACGGAAGCCGGATCCAGGGTGGCGGGATCAATATGCATCCCGTGCCCTGGCCGCACCACATTGCTCACGACCAAACCGACAATCAAGGCCAAGGTGGAAAAAGTCAGGAAATAAACCATGGCCTTACCGACCACGCGCCCGACCTTCTGCAAATCGCTCATCGCAGCGATCCCTGTCGTCACCGTCAGGAAAATCACCGGCGCAATAATCATCTTCACCAACTTGATGAATGCATCCCCCAAGGGCTGCATCTTCGCGCCGATATCCGGATAGAAATGCCCCAGCAGAATGCCGATCGTGATCGCCACGATCACCTGCACATACAGAATTTGATAGATTTTCGGCTTGCGCATGGGTGCGCCGCCGCCGATGAACATATCGGCCATGTCGTTTGTCCCCTTTCTGGTTTCGACTATCACGGCGCGTCTATTTTTGAACGGCGCGCCTCTTGCCCGACTACCCTTCCCTTGCAGCGAATGGGCTTGCCGCTGCACCGCAGGCCGCACAAAGACGGCCCAAGCAAAACCGCTTCCGGTTTCTGCTTCGGCGCACTCAAGCAAATTTCGTGCCAATAGTAGAAATTCCTGACAAACCTTCGAAAACCCGCATCCCCGCAGGGGACATCACCTGACCCACATCAATCCCAGCCGCTCGCATCCCATTCAGCCCCGACAATTTGTGCGAAAATCCACACAGCCAAACAGAAAAAGTGCGAAAACCCGCACACCCAACGCCTGATATGTCCCCGGCCGCCTCTCACCATGCCGTCTCCACGCCCTCAGCCCTGGCTCGCCCCATGCGCCGCGAATGGCTGATCCTCGGGCTGGCCGGGCTGGCCGCACTGCTCATCGCCTTCTGGCTGGCGGGCAACGCCAGCCGCACGACCACCCTGGACGGCCTACAGGAAAGGCTCAACAGTCTGGCCCGCAGCCAAGCGGATGTCATCGGCAACATCCGCAACAAGTACCGTGCCCTGCCTTTCGTCCTCGCACAAGACCCGGAATTCCAACAGGTACTCTCTGGCCAGGCCGACGCATCTGCTGTCACTGCACTGAACCGAAAACTGGCCGACCTGGCGCAAGAAACCGGGGCCAGCGTGCTCTACCTCGTCAACGCCCAGGGGCTGACCCTGGCGGCCAGCAACTGGCAACGCCCGGAAAACTTCGTCGGACAAAACTTCCTGTTCCGCCCCTATGTCACTGACGCACTGCGCCACGGACACGCCGAATACTTCGCGCTGGGCACCTCCAGCCAAAGGCCGGGCCTCTACTTCTCGCGCCGCCTGGGCCAGGCCGACAGCCCGGATGCCGGCGTCATCATCGCCAAACTGGAATTCCTGCAACTCGAACAAGAATGGCAGCACTACCCAGACACGCTGTTCGTCACCGATGCCGACGGCGTCGTCATCCTCAGCAGCCGGCCGGAATGGCGCTTCCTTACCGACACCCCGCTCCCGACCGAACGCATGAGCGCGCTGAAAACTGCCCAGCCTTTCGGTGACGCATCACTGCAACCCCTGCCCTTCCGGCAGGAACAACATGGCAGCTACGCCCTGCTGCAAGACACGGTGGAAACCTATCTCGAAGCACGCATCCCCATTGGCGACAGCCATTGGACGCTGCACGCGCTCGCCGCCACGCGCAGCCAGCTCGCCAGCCAGGCAGCGACTGCCAGACTGACCGCCCTGCTGGCAGTCTTCGCATTGCTGGCGCTGGCCGCACTGTGGCTGCAACGCAACCAGCGTGCCCGCGAAAACGCGCTGCAGCAGCTCAGCCAGCGCCGCGAACTGGAACACCTCGTACAAGAACGCACGGAAGCGCTGCGCCAGGCCAACCGGCAACTGGAAAATGAAATGCAGGCCCTGCAGGCGTCCCGAGCCAAAGCGCGTGAACTGCGCGAACAGCTGGAACAAGCAGACAAGCTCTCCTTCCTGGGCCAGATCGCCGCAGGCGTCGCGCACGAGATCAACCAGCCGGTTGCCGCACTGCGCATGTATGCCGCCAACAGCCGCACCTATCTGGAACGCCAGGATCCGGCGGGCGTCACCCGCACCCTGGACGCCATAGACCAATTGACCCACAGCATCGGCCTGATCACCTCGCAGCTGTGCCATTATTCGCGCAAGACCGCCGACGAAAGCGCAGACATCAGCATTCGCGACGCGCTGGACAACGCCTTGCTGCTGCTGGCCCACCGCGCCCGGCGCCAGGGCGTCGAACTGGATATCCACGGGGTTCATCCTCGCCTCACCGTACGCGCTGCGCAAGTACGCCTGGAACAGGTATTCACCAACCTGATCCGCAATGCCCTGGATGCACTCACAGGCACCCCGAACGGATGCATCCGCATTCATGCCCGCGCTCATGACGGCATGGCGGAAATTCATTTGCAAGACAATGGCCCCGGCATCGCCGCCGACATGCGCCAACGTCTTTTCATGCCGTTTGCCTCCGGACGCCGGGACGGCCTGGGGCTGGGCCTGCTGATTTCCCACGACATCATTCATGCCTGCGGCGGCAAACTGGAAGAACGCTCCCAGCCCGGCTCAGGCGCGCATTTCGTCATTACCCTGCCACTCAGCCACTCATGACCCTGCACATCGCCTTCATCGACGACGACCCCGACCTGCTGGCCGCAACCGCCCAGAGCCTGGAACTGGCAGGGTTTGAGGTCGCAGCCTTCACCAACGCGCAGCAAGCCCTGGATCAGCTGCCTCCCGACTATCCCGGCGCCATCATCAGCGACATCCGCATGCCCGGCATGGATGGCATCGAACTCTTCCACGCCCTGCGCGCCCGCGACCCGGAACTGCCCGTAATCCTCATCACGGGCCATGGCACGATTGAAATGGCGGTTCAAGCCATGCAGGAAGGCGCCTATGATTTCCTCACCAAGCCCTATGCGCCCGACCAGCTGCTGACCACAGCCAGGCATGCCGCCACCCAACGCCGCCTGTGCATTGAAAATCGCCAACTGCAGCGGGCCCTGCAAAGCGACACCAGCGGCCCGCCGCTGCTGGGCGAATCGGCAGTCATGGTCCTGTTGCGCAACACGCTGCGGCATATCGCCGACGCCGACGCCGATGTCCTGATCGAAGGGGAAACCGGCAGCGGCAAGGAAGTCGTCGCCACCTTGCTGCACCGCTGGAGCAAACGTGCGCCCCACCGTCTGGTGGCCGTAAATTGCGGCGCCCTGCCGGAAAACATTATCGAAAGCGAATTATTCGGCCACGAAGCCGGCGCGTTCACCGGCGCGCAAAAACGCCGTACCGGCCTGATCGAACACGCCAGCCGCGGCACCTTATTCCTGGACGAAATCGAAAGCATGCCGCTGGCCGCCCAGACACGCTTGCTGCGCGTACTGGAAAACCGCAAGGTACAACCGCTGGGCAGCAATGAAGAACGGGAGGTGGATCTGCGCGTCGTCGCCGCCAGCAAGGTTGACCTGGGCGATCCCGCGCAGCGGGCCAGCTTTCGCGCGGACCTGTACTACCGGCTCAACGTCATTACTCTGCGACTGCCACCGCTCCGTGAACGGCGCGAAGATATTCCGCTGCTGTTTGCGCACTTCTGTGCGCTCGCAGGGCGGAAATTTTCCCGTCCTGCGCCGCCGCCCAGTGCGCAAACACTGGCACAGCTGGAAATGCATGACTGGCCGGGCAATGTCCGGGAACTGGCACATTACGCGGAACGCCATGTGCTGGGCCTCACCCAGCATGACGCCGCCGCCACGCTGCCTGCCGGCCTGACGCTGCCGGCCCGCATGGAGCACTATGAGGCGCAAGTGATCAAACAGACCTTGGCGGCCTGTCGAGGTAGCGTCAAAGATACGATTGCCGCCTTGGGAATTCCGCGCAAAACGTTCTATGACAAGCTGCAGCGCCACGGCATACAGCGCAGCAGCTTCACGGATGCCGGCGCCAGCGACGAAACCCCGGAATAGATGCGACGCCTGCAGCAAGCTCAGGCGTCAGGCACTCAAGCCTGCTGCGGGCTATAGATTTCCTTGAGCGCGGCGATCAGCTGGCGCACGCGTTCATCATCTATGCGGTAATACAGCGTCTGCGAAGAACGGCGGTAAGTCACCAGCCCTTCTTCGCGCATGCGGGCCAGATGCTGGGACAAGGCCGACTGGCTGAGGTCCAGGTGTTCCAGCAAGCTGCCCACCGACATTTCCTCGTTTTCTATCAGCAGGCAAAGCACCAGCAAGCGGCGCGGATTGCCTGCGGCACGCAGCAATGCGGCGGCCTGCTCGGCATCGGCATCCAAGAACTGACACAGCGCCTTGGCTGCCAAACTACCGCTCTTGCCCTTGGCGGCACCGGGGCGCGAGCCGGATTCGGCATTACGGCCTGGGGTTTCTGCAGCGGAACGGACCGCCAGGTTGGCGGTTTGCTCGTACTGCGCGAGATCTTCACGTGGGCTGATCGTCATGATGATATTGAGACAGACAATTCTGTAGTGTTTAACTGAGCCTCAATAATAGCTGCACCTGAACTTATGTGCACCCTTTGCTGCACATGATCACGTAACGCCTGCAACGGATGCCGTGTCTCGTAGGGAGAGAAGCGCTTGACCTGGCTGCGGCAGGAGTAGCCATCCGCCAAAACCCGCGAAGTCGCGCCATTGCTAATTAAGACAGGCTCCCATGACTGCGAGAAAATCACCCTTGAGGTCTGCTGATTACGGGTTTCATGGCCGTAAGTCCCTGACATTCCGCAACATCCGCTTGCCTGTACTTTCAGAATAAGCCCAAACCTTTCGAAGACTTTTTTCCAAACATCCACGCTGGCCGGCGCATTGGTCTTTTCCGTGCAGTGGGCCATCAGCAGATAAGGCTGCTCGTCCACGATGCCATCCGCCGCCTGCGCGGGCAGCACATCCAGCAGCCATTCCTGCGGCAATTTCACTTCCGGCGCATCCTCGCCAAGCAAACGCAGGTACTCCTGGCGATAGGTCAACGTCATGGCGGGATCCAGCCCCACCAGCGGCACCCCGCTGGCTGCCAATGCCTTGAGCCGTGCGGCATTACGCCGGGCGGCCTTTTCAAAACCCTTCAGGAAACCCTGCACCTGCATGGGTTTGCCGTTGGGCATGAACGGCGCCAGGTACACCCGGAAACCGAGCATGGACACCAAGGCCATCCAGTCCGCCAATACCCCGGTATCGAAATAGCGGGTAAAGGCATCCTGCACCAACACCACGCTGCGTGCCCGCTCAGCCGGGCTCAGGGCCGCCAAACGCTGGGGCGTAGCCAGCTCGGCCTGCCACTGCTGCCGGATAGCGCCAAAATTCCGCGTATCCAGCAATGGGCTATCCGACAAACCTGCCGTGCGTGCCAGCAGCTTGCGCGTCAGGCCCGCGCCCATGACCGCGTTATAGGCTTTGGGGTAGCGCGCCAGCGTCGGAACCGTCGATTCCAGCGAACCGACCAGATAATCCTTCAGCGGGCGGAAATGGCGGCTGTGATACAGCTCCAGGAAGCGCGAGCGGAACGCCGGCACATCCACTTTGATGGGACACTGGCCGCTACAGGACTTACAGGCCAGGCAACCCGCCATGGCATCGTACACCTCGTGCGAGAAATCCTGCTCGCCACGCCAGCGCCGCCAGGCGTTGCCTGCCTTGGCCGGCAAACTGCGCCACAGCGGCTGACGACGTGCGGCCTGCGCGCTTTCCAGCACATCCACGCCTTCCTTCTGCTGGCGCCACAGCCATTCCCGCATCAAAGAGGCGCGCCCCTTGGGCGAATGCACCCGGTCGCGCGTGGCCTTCCAGGACGGGCACATGGCATCGTCCGGATCGTAGTTGTAGCAGGCGCCATTGCCGTTGCAGTGCATGGCAGCGCCATAGCTGCGCCAGACTCGTTCGTCGATTTCGCGGTCGCGGTCGCCCCGCAGCGGCACCCCGTCAATGCGCAACAAAGGCTTGGTTGCCGCCGTCGGCGTCGCAATCTTGCCCGGATTCAGCTGATTGCGCGGGTCAAAGGCCGTCTTCAACGATTGCAGCAGCGGGTACAGCTCGCCAAAGAACTTGGGGGCATACTCGGAACGCACGCCCTTGCCATGCTCCCCCCACAGCAGCCCGCCATACCGCTGCGCCAGCGCCGCCACGGCATCCGAAATCGGCCGCAACAATGCCGCCTGGGCGGTGTCTTTCATATCCAGCGCCGGGCGGACATGCAACACGCCCGCGTCCACGTGGCCAAACATGCCGTATTGCAGCCCGTGGCCATCCAGCAATGCCCGGAACTCTGCAATGAACTCCGGGAGGTTTTCGGGGGGCACCGCGGCATCCTCAACAAACGGCTGCGGCCGCGCCTCTCCTTGCGCATTCCCCAGCAAGCCGACGGCACGCTTGCGCATCCCATAGACCTTGGTCACGTTCTCGCGCCCCTCGGCCAGGGTATAGCCCAGGCGGCGCACACTGTGATCCGTCCGCAGCACCTCAAGGAAACGATCCACCATGGCCTGCAAAGCCACCGGGTCATCGTCGCTGAACTCAACCAGATTGATCCCCAGGGCGGGGCCGCTCTCCTGCTCCGGGAAGAACTCCGCCACGCTGTGCCAGACGATATCCTTCATCGCCAGCCCGAGCACTTTGGAATCCACGGTTTCGATGGACAGCGGCTCGGTTGCCATCAGCGCGCGCGCATCGCGCAGCGCATCCATGAAGCCCGCGTACTGGACATTGACCAGTACCGAATGCTTGGGAATCGGCAGCACATTGAGCGTGGCTTCCACGACAAAGCCCAGCGACCCTTCCGCGCCGCAGAGCACGCTATTGAGGTTGAAACGGCCGTCGGCTTCGCGCAGGTGCGCCAGGTCATAGCCCGTCAGGCAACGGTTCAGGGGCGGGAAGCCCGCCACGATACGCTCATGATGGCGATCGAAAATATCCTTGGCCACACGGTGCACCAGACCGGCGCGGCCCGGCAGGCCGCAACGGCGCGCCAGCTCATCATCATCGACGACATGGCTGGCAATCCGCTGCCCGCCCAGCAGCACATAATCCAGCTCCAGCACGTGATTGCGTGTCTTGCCGTAGCGGCAACTGCCCTGCCCGCTAGCATCCGTATTGATCATTCCGCCCAGGGTGGCCCGGTTCGAGGTGGACAGTTCCGGCGCAAAGAACAGCCCCAAAGGCTTGAGCGCGGCGTTCAACTGATCCTTCACGACGCCAGCCTGCACCCGCACCCGCCGGGCGGCCACATCAATATCCAGAATCTGATTCATGTGGCGCGACACATCCACCACAATGCCATCAGTCAGCGACTGGCCGTTGGTTCCGGTGCCGCCGCCTCGGGGCGTCAGTACAACCTGCTGGAACTCCGCCTGATCGGCCAGCCGTGCCAGACGCTGCACATCCTCCGCGTGGCGCGGGAATACCGCAGCCTGAGGAAAGCGTTGATACACGGAGTTATCCGTGGACAGCACCGTCAGCATGGCATCATCGCGTGCGATATCCCCTTCAAAGCCGCTACGGGCCAGTGCATCGAGGAAAGCATGGCAATGAGAAGCGAGCTTGCGCTCTACAGGAAGGGTAGCAATCATGGGCTTGGCCTGCCGGACAGCTGGGGCCAGCGGCTTGGGCGACGCCCGCGCTGGACACAGCTATCCGGTGAATAATAGTAGATGACAAATGTGAATGAATCGCAAATCACGCTCATACTGCCCGGGGAACTTGCCCCGGCAGGCAGCCAGGTGCAGCATTTCCCATGCGCCATGCGTGCTGCGATGGCGCTATTGTGCGACTTCAGGGATAGAATGCAAAATGGATTTTATGCCCGCTTTGCATGAGTTTTATGAATGAACCCACGTAAACTGACCCCCTCCATGTCCTTGCTGACTGCCTTTGAAGCCTCCGGACGCCACCTGAGTTTCACCCGCGCCGCCGAAGAACTCGGCTTGACGCAGAGTGCCGTCAGCCGGCAAGTACAGGCGCTGGAGCAAACCCTGGGCCTGAATCTGCTGGTGCGCCATGGACGCCAGATCGAACTCACCGCCGTAGGCGCACTCTATCTGCGGGAACTGGCTGCCGGGCTGGGCCGCATCCGCAGCGCGACGCTACAGGCGCTAGCGCATGAATCGGGCCAGGGCTCCCTGCACTTGGCGGTCCTGCCCACCTTCGGCTCGAAGTGGCTGATGCCGCGACTGGCGGATTTTCACGCACAGCACCCCGGCATCATGATCCACCTGCATTCACGCATTGCGCCGCCGGACTTCAACGCCAGCGATCTGGATGCCGCCATCTGCGCCGGCAGCGGCACGGCGCCCTGGCCCGATCTTCGTGCTCACGCTCTGCAGGCAGAGCAATTCGTCGTCATCGCCAGCCCGGCAACCGTCCCATCGGTACAGCATGCCACGCCGGCAGACATCCTCGCCTACCCGCTGCTCAGCATCACCACCCGCCCCGAAGCCTGGAGCGAGTGGTTCGACAAGCATGGGCTGGAGCACCGCCGCATGCGCATGGGGCCCAGTTTTGAACTGACCGGCCACTTGATCCAGGCCGTGACGGCCGGGCTGGGCGTAGGTCTGGTTCCCCAGGTGCTGGTCACCGAAGAACTGGCCAGCGGGCAACTGGTGCAGCTCTTCGAGCCTGTGCAAAGCCGCCGCAATTATTTTCTGGTCTATCCTGCGCGCAATGAGCACCTGCCTTCCCTGCAAACCTTTCGCAACTGGCTGCTGCAGGATTTTGCCGCACCGGAGACGGCCCAGCCCGGCCATGCCCCAGCCCAGGGCACCCCGGCAACTTGATTGGGCCGCCCGGATGGCCGATTCCGTCCGGGATCGGCCCCGCGCCCCAGGATAGAAACCCCGTACAAACCCTGGGACGCTTCTATAATGCCTCGGCCCCCATCTTCATTGCACGCACATGCACACCTCTCCTTCCCCAAGCTGGCGTGACTGGCTGCCTGTTGTCAGCCTGGCCTTGGCCGCATTCATCTTCAATACAACGGAATTCGTTCCCATCGGCCTGCTACCCGACATCGCCCATAGCTTTGGCATGGATGTCGCCCATACCGGCCTGCTCCTGACCGGATACGCCTGGACCGTTGCCATTCTCTCGCTGCCGCTGACGCTGCTGACCGCCGCGCAGGAACGCCGGCGCCTGCTGATGATTTTGTTCGCAATCTTTATCGGTAGCCACATCCTCGCGGGGTTTGCCTGGAGTTTTGCCTCACTGATGGCCGCCCGTATTGGGATTGCCTGTAGCCACGCCATTTTCTGGTCCATCTCCATCCCGCTGGCGGTGCGCCTGTCGCCGGAAGGCAAACAGGCCAAAGGCCTGGGCCTGATTGTGACCGGCAGTTCGCTGGCCACGGTGCTGGGTGTGCCGCTGGGCACACTGCTCGGCCATCAAACCGGCTGGCGCATTACCTTCATGTGCATTGCTGCGATCAGTCTGCTGGTGATGCTGGCCCTGCGCAAGCTACTGCCGAATCTGCCCAGCACCAACCCTGCGCCGCTGAAGAATCTGTCGAATGTGCTCAAGCGGCCCGCCTTGCTGCAGGCCTACCTGCTGACCCTGATCATCGTCACCGGACATTTCACGGCCTACACCTATTTCACGCCCTTCATGACGCGGGTCGGCGGGTTCAGCGACAATTTCGTGGTATCGCTGCTGCTGGTGATTGGCGGCGCCGGCATCGTCGGCACCCTGATCTTTACCCGGCATGCGCCACGCCATCCCTTCGAAGCTTTTGCCGGCCCGCTCGCCGTACTGCTGCTGTGCCTGCTCGCGCTCAACTTCGCCACCGTCACGGCCACCACGACCGTCATCCTTTGCCTGGTATGGGGCGCCTCCATGACCATCGTCTATCTGGGGCTGCAATCCAAGGTCTTGGCCAGCGCACCAGACTCCGCCGATGTGGCCACCTCCATTTACTCCGGCATCTTCAATATCGGTATCGGTGGCGGCGCGCTGATGGGCAGTACGGTGCTGCTGCACTATGACATCAACAGCCTGGGCGCCGTCGGTGGCCTGTTCATCGCCTTCGCACTGACCCTGACCATTTTCGCCTGGCGCCGCTACTGGCAGGCCCGGCCCGCCTAGCAAGACCAAGCCTGGCCGGCCTCTCTTGCCGGCCGGGCGCTGCCACATACAGCCGCTGCCATTCATCGCCGCGCCAGGCAAGAAACGGCCAGCCAGCGCCCGCCTCTTCCTCTGCTTGTTCCCTGCCTCTTCCTCTGCTCTCCGCAGCGCCCGCGCGCAAGACGGGCCGCGCCCTGTCGTTCAGCCCTCCATTCAGCCACCTGACAGACCCATGCTGCCATACTGGCCGGCAAATTCATTAAGAACTATATTTATCAAAATGAAAATATATGCCCCAACCATCTGGGCAAGAACCAGGAGCGAGACTCGTGAACCCACCCAACACCCTCCCCGGCCTGCAGCATATTGACCATGTCAGCCTGGCCGTCGCGGACCTGACCGCCGCTTCGCGCTTTTATTGCGAAACCTTTGGCGGCACTGAGCTATATCGGCTGGGGCCATTCGATGCGCGGGAGTTTCCCCGCCAGCCGGATGGCCGTGACTGGACCGAGGCGTATCAAAACGTCGAAGATGCCCGGTTTGACATTGCCATGCTGGCACTGGGCCCCAAGCTGATGCTGGAACTATTCTGCTTCAGCCGCCCCGACAACCGCAGCACACAGGTGCCGCGCAACTGCGACCTCGGTTTCGGCCATATTGCATTCAAAGTGCAGGATCTGGATGTCGCAATCGCATTTCTGCGCGAACGTGGCCTGCACATCATGGAAGGCCCCATCGTTATCAGTGATGGCCCTTGCGCCGGCTTGCGCGTCCAGTATTTTCTGGATCCTTTCGGCAATCAGCTGGAACTGGTGGAATACGGCCATCTGCCTTTCATGGATGGCAGCACCGCAAAACCCCACGCACGAGATCACCAGGCCTGAGTCTGAAATGGTGGGCGCAGGCTGATTCCCCTCCCCATCGCCGCCTTAGGCGACCCAACACCGCCCTCGGGATATATCAGACCGCTTCAAGCCGCCTCGGAGCAGCTCAGCGCCGCGAACTGCGGCGCAGCTTGGCTGCCGACTCCTTGTTCAGTCGTGCCGCCTCTTTCTCTGCGAACTCCCGCTCGCCCGGCCCATACGCGCAAGCGCTGGGGTCCGCCTCACAATTGCCGCCACGATCCGAGGAACTGCCCAGGCCCAGCGTCGAGCAACCCGATATCAGCAGAACCCCAAGCGCCAAGCCCAGTGCCCGGCAAGGCCGAAATTCTGTTCGCATATCCAACTCCATCAATGAGATACCAGCGTTACTTATAGCAGATTCTCGATTTGGCGACGCCCGCTGAGGGCACGCCGCATGCCGAACCGGGCGCCGCAGCAGCACAACAAGTGCAAAAGATTGCGCAAACCCGTCCCGGGTGTGATGATGACCCTTAGACAGACACGCCACATCCACGGAAGCCTTGCCCATCACCGTCGAGGCGGAAAGACTCGCCCCCCCCCGAGGGGCGGGTAGCCACACAAAAGCCTGAATTCAAAAAAGCATGGACGCAGAAACGCAGACGCAAAAAAGGCACTTAAGTTACCTTAAGTGCCTGCTTCACTGCTGAATTCTTGGTGGATGTTGACGGGTTCGAACCGCCGACCTACGCCTTGTAAGGGCGCCGCTCTACCAGCTGAGCTAAACATCCATCCGTGCCGGATGCGCCGGCCTGCTGGCAATGATTCCAAGCAGACCTTGCGTCACAGCGAAAGCGAGCATTATACATGAATGTATAGCGCTCGCCAAGCGCGATTTAGTTGACCGCGTCTTTCAGGGCCTTGCCCGGGCGGAACTTGGGCACCTTGGCGGATTCGATCTTGATGACCTCGCCGGTGCGCGGGTTGCGGCCCGAACGCTCGGAGCGCTCGGACACGTCGAACGTGCCAAAGCCAACCAGCGTTACCGAATCACCTTGCTTGAGGGCAGCCTTCACGGCCTCAACGAAAGCGTCAAGCGCACGGCCAGCGGCAGCCTTGGAGATATCTGCTTCACCGGCAATGTGGTCGATCAGTTCGGTCTTGTTCATTTAGAAATTACCCCTCATTAGGTATGAAGTTGTCGTTACGCGAAGCAGGCATCCTCTTGGCAGAAGCTGCTTCCTTTACAGCGCTGCCGGCCGTCGGCCCAGTCAGATTGCACCGCCAGTCGGCATACCAGCTTATCGCAGACGCAGATGCGTATTAGGCCTTGTGGCAGACGGCACTGTCAAGAAAAAAAATGCCGCCAGCCTTGGCCTGACACGCGCTTCGGCACTGCGTTCAGACGTCCTGGATGCTGGCCCGTGCTGCTGCCAGCCCCTGGTCGAAATCGGCAATCAGGTCTTCTTCCTCCTCAATGCCCACCGAAACCCGGATCAAACTGTCCGCAATTCCCATTTCAGCACGGCGTGCCGCACCCATTTCATAATAAATGGTATGTGCCGCCGGCAGTGCCAGTGTGCGGGTATCACCGAGGTGAGTCGAGAGGGCAACAACCCTCAAGTGGTTAAGGAATGTAAAACAATCCAGGCCTGGCGCCAGTTCCACGCCCATCAGGCCGCCAAAGCGGCCCCGAAACAGGCTGCGGGCACGCTCATGCTGAGGATGCGAGGCCAGCCCGGGATAATGCACCTTGGCGACCTGCGGATGGCCTTCCAGGAAGCGCGCCAGCGCCAAAGCATTGCTGCTGGCGCGATCCATCCGCAAGGACAGGGTTTCCGCGCCGACGGCAATGCGGTGCGCCGGCTCCGCAGCCAGCGTTCCCCCCATGTCGCGCAGGCCTTTTTTCTTGATCTGCAACAGCCCCCAACCCAGCGAATCCCCCTGCCGGTAATTGTCGAAAATATTGGGGTAATCCTTCCAGTCGTAGCATCTGGTCGCCGTGACGGAACCCCCCAGGGCATGACCATGGCCACCGATATATTTCGATAAGGAATTCATGACCAACGCGGCACCGGCATCCTTGCCCCGGAACAGCCAGGGGGAAGTCAAAGTGTTGTCTATGACATACACCAGGCCGCGCTGGCGGCAGATTTCACCAATCGCCATCAAGTCGGCGATCTGGGTGCCAGGGTTCGCAATGGTTTCGGTAAAGACCATCCGGGTTTCAGGACGCAAAGCCGCTTCCACATTGGCGGCATCCGTCGCATCCACCAACGTGACATCCACGCCCATTTCATTGAGCGTCAAAAACAGGCTGTTGGTATTGCCGAACACATGACGGCTGGACACCAGGTGATCGCCCTGGCGCAGCAAGGTCGTGAAGATGGCTGCCAATGCCGCCATGCCGGTGGCAAACGTGACGGTGGCCTGCCCTCCCTCCATCGCACTGAGCTTGGCCTCCAGGGCCTGCGTCGTCGGCGTGCCCTGGCGCGCGTAGGTAAAGCCTGCCTTCCCCTGAAACACTGCTGCCAGCTCCCTGGCGTCGGCATAGGCATACTCCGAAGAGGTATGCATGGGCTTGTGAACCGCGCCGTGTTCGACATTGGAGAGCCTGTCGGCGTGCAGGATGGTGGTGGTGAAGCCTTGCTGCTTGGTCATGTTCGGTAATAGGGCTGCCCCAGGGCAGCCATCAACGGAGGAAGAGCGAAATAGTTTACGCCTGCTGACGCTGGCGCACAGACTCATAGAGACATACGGCGCTGGCCACGCTCACATTCAGGCTTTCCACCGCGCCCAGCATGGGGATATTCACCAGACTGTCGCAGGTTTCACGGGTCAGCCGGCGCATGCCCTCGCCTTCTGCGCCCATCACCCAGGCGGTAGGCAGGCGGGCATCCACGGCATGAATCGTCTCCGTCGCCTGGTCATCCGTTCCCACTACCCAGATTCCTCGCTCCTTGAGCGCGCGCAAGGTGCGGGCCAGATTGGTCACCATGATGTACGGCACGGTATCGGCCGCGCCGCAAGCCACCCGCTGCACCGTCGCATTCAGGCCGACGGCCCGGTCACGCGGCGCAATCACCGCATGCACGCCAGCGGCGTCCGCAGTCCGCAGGCAGGCGCCGAGATTATGCGGGTCCGTCACCCCATCCAGCACCAGCAGCAGCGGCGGGCCTTCGATTTCGTCCAGTACTTCGTCGATATCGACAGCCAGCACCCTGGCGTCGGCCAAGGCAACCAGGCCTTGATGGCGCAGGCCCTTGGCCAGGCCATCCAGCCGCTCGGCGGGCACGCCATGCGCAGCACACCCAGCCCGCTTCACCTGCTCCAGCAGCGTTCCCATGCGCTTGTCGCGGCGCTGGGCATCGTAATAAACCTCTTTGACGGAATCCGGCGCATGGCGCAAACGCGCTGCCACCGCATGAAAACCTGCCAATACCTGTACATCTGCTGCCATATCAACGCCTCTTGCGTCCAGCCTGCTTGGCGGACTGTTTCTTCGCCTGCCCCGCGGTGCGTTCCGCCCTCAGCGCTTTGGCTGCGGCGGCACGACGTTGCGAAGCAGTTCCTTTCAATTCCGATGGCTTGGGAGCCGCTGCCTTGCGAACGCGCCTGGGTTCTTCGTCAGCACTCTTGCGAGCCACCTTGCGCAGCGCATCGTAGCTGGTGCTTTTCTCCAGCCGGAATTCGATGCGGCGCGCTTCCAGATCCACACGAGCCACCTGCACCTGCACCGCGTCGGTCAGGCGGTAACGCATGCCGGTACGCTCGCCCCGCAGTTCGTGCAAGGCTTCATTGAACTGGAAGTATTCGGTTCCAAGCTCAGAGACATGCACCATCCCTTCCACGTGCAGGCCATCCAGCGTCACGAAAATACCGAAGCTGGCCACGCCCGTGACCCGGCCGCTGAAGCTTTCACCCACGCGCTCCTTCACGAACCAGCACTTCAGCCAGGCTTCCACATCACGCGAAGCCTCATCGGCGCGACGCTCGGTTGCCGACAGCATCAGGCCCAGGCGCTCCCAGGTATCGTGCTCCTGCGCCCGCTTTTCGCGCACGGTGCTTGCCGGCATCTGGCCTTCCAGGTGCGGCACATAGCGCTTGCCGTCCAGCAGGCTTTTGATGACGCGATGCGTCAGCAAATCCGGATAACGTCGGATGGGCGAGGTGAAATGGGTATAGGAGGGATAGGCCAGGCCAAAGTGGCCGACATTGTCCGGGCCATAGATGGCCTGCTGCATGGAGCGCAGGCACATGGTCTGCAAGAGACCATAATCCGGCCGGGCGCGCACGGACTCCAGCAGGGCCAGATAATCCGCAGGGCGCGGCTCGTCACCGCCCCCCAGTGTCAGCCCCTGCAAGCGCAGAAACTCGCGCAAGGCCTGCAGGCGTTCGTTGCTGGGGCCTTCGTGAATGCGATACAGACCCGGATGCTTGCTGCGCTGCATGAAATCCGCGGCGCAGGTATTGGCCGCCAGCATGCACTCTTCAATCAGCTTGTGGGCATCATTGCGCACCATCGGCACAATCTGCTCGATGCGCCCCAGGGCGTTGCAAACAATGCGTGTCTCTACCGTGTCGAAATCAATGGCGCCGCGCTTGACGCGCGCCTGCGCCAGCAGGCGATACAGTTCATACAGGGACTGGACATCCTTCAGTCGCTCGCCCAGGAACCTGCCTGCCGGGCCTTCCGGATGCTGCAAGCCTTCCCAGACCTGGTTATAGGTCGTGCGGGCATGCGAATGAATCACCGCGTTATAGAACTGGTAGGCCGTTACCTGGCCGGCCTTGGCACCCGTCGCCGGAATGACCATATCGCAAACCAGCACCAGCCGGTCCACACCGGGGTTCAACGAACAAATGCCGTTGGACAAGGCTTCGGGCAGCATGGGAATCACCCGGCGCGGGAAATACACGCTGGTGCCGCGCTCGCGGGCATCCACATCCAGCGCATCCCCGTCGCGCACGTAGTGACTGACATCGGCGATGCCCACCAGCAGGCGCCAGCCCGGACGGCGGCGCTTTTCCGAGCCTAGTTCAATCTCTTCCGCATAGACCGCGTCATCGAAGTCGCGTGCGTCCTCGCCATCAATCGTGATGAACGGCACATCGCGCAAATCGAAGCGCCCTTTCAAATCAGAGCGGCGCACGCTGTCCGGCGTCCGATCCGCCTGCGCAGCGCCCGCATCGGAAAAATCGACCGGCACATCGAACTTACGCACCGCGATTTCGATTTCCATGCCGGGGTCATCCACCTGCCCCAGCACCTCTACCACCCGGCCCAGCGGCTGGCTGTGGCGCGAAGGCTGGGCGATGATCTCCACCGTCACGACCTGACCCGGTTCAGCACCACCGGTTTCTGCCGGCGGCACCAGCACATCGTGCTTGATGCGCTGATCTTCGGGAACCACGATATTCACACCGCTTTCATTCAGAAAGCGGCCAACCAGTCGATTGGTGCGGCGTTCCAGCACTTCGACAATCACCCCTTCCGGCTTGCCCCGGTATTCCCCGGTCGGCTTCACCAGCACCCGGTCGCCATGCAGCACCTTGCGCATTTCACGGGGCGACAGGAACAGATCCTGGCCACCGGCATCAGGAATCAAAAAGCCGAAACCGTCGCGATGGCCCTGTACCCGGCCTGCAACAAAATCCAGTTTATTTGCCAACAACAACACCCCCTTGCGGTTGGTGTGCAGCTGGCCGTCGCGTTCCATGGCAGCCAGGCGGCGATCAAAGCCACGGCGCGTCGCTTCACGCACGACATTCAATTGACGCGCCAGCTCATCCGGCGTCAAGGGCTCGCCTGCGGCGCGCAGGGCTGCCAGCAATTTCTCGCGGCTGGGCACATCCGGATCAAAATCCGGAGGCACGTGCACACCTGTCGTTACCGGCGCAACGGCCTGCTCAGCCGCATCAACGGCTGTTCTACGGGGCCTTGCCCCACTTCTTTGCGTTCTATTTGCCAAAATAAAAAATTCTCTTCTATAATGCGCAGCTTCCGCAGTTTAGCGCACTGTTCTACGAGAGTCGCTAAACAAGCTGCAAAAGGTTAGACGGGCTTCCATTAGGAAGATTTCTAGTGTAATATGCGCAGCATGCAGGAAATTGCTGGAAGCATAACAGCAATGCAGTGCCCAGGTGGCGGAATTGGTAGACGCGCTAGTTTCAGGTACTAGTGCCTTCGGGTGTGGAGGTTCGAGTCCTCTCCTGGGCACCACTTAATTCCAAAAGGCGGAAAATCGCAAGATTTTCCGCCTTTTTCATTTGCCTGATGCATTTCCCCCTCCCCGCTCGCCTTTCCACATCCGCATCCCCCCTCCTTTCTTTCCAGTGCGCACCGCCGCCCCCGGCCACTCATGGCAAAGCGCTCACTGCGCACGATGCTTTCCCACCACAACTGCGTACCCACAAAGGGCATTCGAGCAAAAAACCGTCATGATCCGCGCGGCCGCCCGAGCCTTGCCCCGGCACCGCCGATACAATAGCGGCTGCATCGCACTGAACCCCGGCCCTCCGGGCCCGCTTCGAAGGACTATCCATGAACTTCTGCCGCCTGGCCCTGAGCGCCAGCACGCTTGCTTGCCTAACCCTGACCACCACCGCCCAGGCCGACAACTACATTGGCGCAGGCGTCGCCGTCATCCCGGTGTATGAAGGCTCCAGCACCTACCGGGTCGTGCCCCTGCCACTCATCAATTATCAGTCCGGCAATTTCTTCATTACCCCGCGCGCCGGCTTGCCTGCCATGGGCCTGAAAACCCATCTGTCGCAGGATGTGGAAGCCGGTGTGTTCGTCGGCATGGATCTGGGCCGCAAAGCCAGCCGCACTGCGCGCACCGAAGGCCTGGACAACATCCATTTCCACGCCAGCTACGGCGCGTACGTGGAATGGACGCCCGGCCCGCTCTCGCTGGGCGCCGCCTTCCGCAAAGCCGCGCATACCGGTTATGGCAGCGTCGTTGAACTACGCGCATCCTACGCCGCCTGGGAAAGCGGCCGGCATAATGTTCGCATTGGCGTCGATACGCAATGGAATAGCCGCAGCGCGATGAAAACCTGGTTTGGCGTCACCCAGGAAGAAGCGCTTAGCAGCCAGGCCGGCCTCTCCGCCTATTCACCTTCGGCCGGCTTCAAGTCTGCCTCGCTGTTCTCCGTCTGGAGCTATCAAATCAGCAGCAATTGGTCGGCCCTGACCACCGTAGGCGTCAACCGCCTGTTCGGCGACGCCAAAGACAGCCCGCTGACTGCACAGAAAACCAATGTTTTCGGCAGCATCGGCGCCATGTACCGATTCTGATCGTCCGGATCGCCGCGTCGCGGCGTCTTCGCAGGCAACGCTGGATAACTGGCGGTATGGCAACCACGGCCATACCGCTTTTTCAATGTGCGCACGGCACCAGACACCCCATGCAAGCGGTGACAGAAAAGAATTTTTAAATATTGCTTGATCTGCAGCACAGCCAAATCATTTGAATAGTGCTAGGCTAACAAGAGTCAGCAATGCCAAGACTTTCAGCGATGCCGGACAACCCGCCCGGCAACGCTCGCAGCAACAGAACTCAACCCAACAGGAGTGTTTTGCCATGGCAAAAAAACTGGATTCCAAGCAAGCAAGTGCCGCAGTACAACGTCGCAAGCGTCCTCTGGCAACCCCGACTGATCTGGGCACCGATGCCACCCGTGATATTTCGGCAGCGCTCAATCAGCTTCTGGCCGATGTGTTCGCACTGTATCTGAAAACCAAGAATTTCCACTGGCATGTCAGCGGCCCGCATTTCCGTGACTATCACCTGATGTTCGACGAACAAGGCGAGCAGCTGTTTGCCATGACCGACGACATCGCCGAGCGCATCCGTAAAGTCGGCGGCACCACCTTGCGCTCCATCGGCCATATCGCCCGTACCCAGCGTGTGCTGGATAACGACGCCGATTACGTCGATCCGCAAGACATGCTGGCCGAACTGCGTGACGACAACAAGGCCCTGGCGGCCTCGCTGCGCGCTGCGCACGCCGTCACTGACGAATACAACGATATCGCCAGCTCCAGCCTGCTGGAAAACTGGATCGACGAAGCCGAGCGCCGCACCTGGTTCCTGTTTGAAGCCAGCCGCCAGGCCCCGACCGCCTGATTCCGCACGGATTGCAGCCCGGTTCAGTGTCCGGGCTGCCCGCCAGGCAGGTCGCAACCCGGCCTTGCCCTCTGACCGCCATGCAGGCATCCGCCGCATGGCGGTTTTGAAATTCAGGGGCCATCATGGATAGGCGTGACATCGCATGATCGAAACCCGACTCCTTCACCAGTTCATCGCCGTTGCAGAAGAATTGCACTTCAACCGGGCGGCGGAACGGCTCCACATGGCGCAACCACCATTGAGCCAGGCGATTCGTCGGCTGGAGCAAGAAATTGGCGCACCGCTCTTCGAACGCACGAATCGGCGTGTATCGCTGACGCCTGCAGGCGCAGCTTTTCTGGCGTCATCCAAAAAAGTGCTGCATCTTCTTGGCGAGAGTGTCGAGCAGGCCAGACGCGTGGCGCAAGGCATTGAGGGTCATTTGATCCTGACCTTCATCAATATCGCCCCCTACCCTGCATTGCTGCGCGCGCTACAACGCTTTCGCACCACATTCCCGGCAGTGTCATTCACCATGCGGGAAGCGACGACACAAGAGCAAATCGAAGCCCTGGAACAGGGCCGTGCCAACCTCGGCCTCATGCGGCCGCCAGGCAGAACCGCGCCCGGCCTGCGATTCTGCTCGCTGTTGCGCGAGCCATTTGTTATTGCGCTGCCCACCGGGCATCGCCTTGCAGACAGACCGGCCATTCCACTGGCCGCGCTGCATGAGGAAGCCTTCGTCTCCTCACACCGGCACCTGGGCCAAGGCTTTCATGACCAGCTGATTCAGCTGTGCGCAACGGCGGGCTTTGTGCCCCGCATTGTTCAGCAGGCGCGACAGCTGCAGACACTGATTGCCCTGGTAGCGGGCGGCTTCGGCATCGCGCTGCTGCCAGCCTCCCTGGCTCAAGAGGCACGTGAGGATGTCGTGTTCCGTCCGATGCAGGTGGACGCCCCTGATGCATTGCATCAAGTGGAATTATTAATGGCCTGGCGCGAGCATGCCCCTTGCATCATCCGGGACAGGCTGATCGAAGAATTACGTGAGGCCATGGCATCAGCAACCGAAAACAAGACGATTTAAGTCTTATTTTGGTATGAACAATATATTTTACGAACTGTTCTGACGGCGTCATCATCGTGACATTCGATTTCACGGAAATGCGCGATGACACAGAAACCCCATCCAACAAATACGCTTTTCCAGGGCAAGGTAGCTATCGTGACTGGCGCCGCCCAGGGGCTAGGACTAGCCTATGTGCATGCATTGCTGGCGCGTGGCGCGCAAGTGGTTGCCAGCGACCTGGGCACTGACCGGGCTGGCGCGGGAGCCGATCAGAACCTGATCACCGAGGCCGCCAGCACCTTGCCGGCCGATGACGGGCAACTGGTCACACACAGCGGGCGGCTGGATCAAGAAGCCGGCTGCAAACAGCTCATTGCGCTGGCCATTGCGCAATTTGGCAAGCTGGATATTCTGATCCACAACGCCGGCTGGGTAGGCTATCAATCCATTGAAGAACAGGAAGATGCGTTCCTAGAGCGTGCCCTGGATATCAACCTACGTGCGCCGATCTGGCTGAGCAAGCACGCCTGGCCTCATCTCAAACAGTCTGCCTCGCCGCGCATCGTCCTCAATACTTCGGACCGGGCGATGTACCAGCAATACGCGCAACCGGGCCTGACGGCGTATGCAGCCGGAAAAATGGCACAGCTGGGCCTCATGAATGCCTTGAGCATGGAAGGCCAGCCACATGGCATTCTCGTCAATGCGATATCGCCAGTCGCCAAGACCCGCATGTGGGGCGTGACACACCCTCCCGAAGATCTCAAGCCGGAATGGGTGGCCCCAGGCGTCCTGTATCTGGCCAGCCCACTATGCCAGGACACGGGCCTCATTCTGCGCGCCAGTAACGGCCAGTTCACCGCCACCCGGTTTTGCGAAAACCCAGCTGTCGTCTATCCCACCAACCTGGCGCGGGTGGCATGCCGCAGCCTGGAAGACATCGCCCAGCATTGGCAGCACATCAAGGAATTCGACGATATCTGACACCAGCCGCCCGCACCGGCCCGCCCGCCTCGAGGCGGCGGTGGCGCGGCTATCCCCTGTGTGCGCTGCGCTCTCACCCCAACGATTGACAATGATTATCAGTAACGAATATGCTTCGCCACTGATTCTGCCGGTGTGTGCTTGGGGGCTTTGATCTCGCTCTCCTCGCTTCCATCCCCGCCGGATACCCATGCTCCATGACAGGCAGCCCAGGCCTTCATCCGGCGCCTGCCGTTTCCGTCCCCCCCACCTCAGCTAACCTGTCATTCCTGGTCATCTAAAGCGCTATGGCTGCTATTCAACATTTCAGCATGGCAGACTACCGTCGCTTCGGCGAACGGCATGGTTTCCGTTATCGCTGGCCGACGATCGAAGCCTCTGCGATACAAAACGAAGACGACATCCTGGCGGAAGGCACGATTCAGGAAATTCCTGTCAGCCACGGGTTCACACTGATCGTATCGGATGTCCTCAACCACTACCGCTACAGCGCCAGCTCACTGATTGCCCCCGGTTTCACGGCCATCCTGATGCTCGACGGCCATACCGAAGCCCACCTCGGCTCCCGCCGCGAGACCCTGGCACTGACACCCAAGCATGCCATTACCGCCAGCCATCGGCACACGGAGAGCATGACAGGCAGCCACCCCGCCGGCCTGAGACTACGCAGCGTGGCATTGATGGCGCGCTCCGCACAGCTGGCCGATGCCGCCGGCACGCACGTGCCTGAACTGGCGCAATGGCTGGATGACCCCCAACTGCGTTTGCAGCATTGGCAGGCTGATCCCGTCCTGCTGCAAGCAGCCAACAGTCTGTTCGACCCTCGCTGGCAAGGCAGCCTGGGACGGCTTTGGCAAGAAGGCGTTGCCCTGCAAATTCTGGCCGCTGCCTTGAACGGCACGCAGCAGGCAGCGCCCGCTCCCTCACGGCCGGCCAGCCGTGATATGGCGCGCCTGGAACGAGTCAAGGAATACCTGCTGACCTACCCGGAACACGATCACACCCTTGCCGACCTGGCCCGCCTGGCCTGCATGAGCAGCAGCAGCCTGCGCGAAAAATTCCAGGCCGCCTATGGGCAATCCGTCTTCCATTTTCTGCGTGAATGCAGGCTGCAACTCGCCAGCCGTGGCCTGCGTCAAGAAGGCTGGAGTATCGAACAGGCGGCCGAGCGTACCGGCTATCGGCATGCCAGCAGTTTCACCGCCGCCTTCCGGCGCCGCTTTGGCGTAGCGCCCAGCCACTGGTAGGCCAGGACAGCATTCCTCCCGTTTCTTCTGCGGGAACGGGCACTGCCGGCCTGCCCCCCCCCCCTGCCTCACACATTTCCGGCACCGCGCCAAGAATCTGCGGCATTGCAAACAAGTCAGCTGCCGCGGCCACGCTCACAATGCTGTCTGCTCCATCACTCGCTCGATAGAGAGACTGCTTCATGCCTACGCTTCGCCGCGACGCTCCTGCACCTGACATCGCTCCACCGCCTGCCGCCGACCCACCCGCCCTGAGTTTCGGCCAGTTGATTCGAATGGCGCCCGGCACCCTGGGGCTGGCGGTGCTGTGTGCGATTCTGTCCGCCATTTGCAGCATTCTGCCCTTTTGGCTGCTGTACCTCGTGCTGGCACAACTGCTGGCGCCAAGCACCGACATGCAGGCGGTCTGGATCCATCTGGGCGTCATGCTTGCCGTCCTGGCCCTGCGCTGGATCTTGATGACGGCCAGCCACATGCTGGCGCACAAGGGCGCTTTCACGGCGCAATATCAATTGCGGCTGGCGCTGGCCCGCCGCCTGGGCGAAGTACCGCTGTCCTTTTTTGCCAACCGAGGATCCGGCAGCCTGCGCCGCACCTTGTCTGACGACATCAACGGCCTGGAGGGTTTCCTGGCCCATATGCTGCCGGATGCGGCCGCCGCCGCTGCCGCCCCATTGGCAGCGATGCTGCTGCTGTTCCTGGTGGATTGGCGCCTGGCGCTGGCCGCACTGGTGCCCCTGCCACTGGCGCTGCTGGCGCAGGCCTGGATGATGCGGCGTGCCGGTTCGCGCATGGCGGAATGGAGCGCGCTGCAAAAACGCATCGCCAACCAGGTCGGAGAGTACGTACGTGGCGTGCATGTCGTGAAGTCCTTCGGACTGTCCGCCCGCTCCTTTGCCGAACTGGCCGATGCCATACGTGGCGCTGTCCTTTGGGTTGCAGATTACGCCCGCAGCAGCTCAACTGGCTGGGTCATGTTCACCGGCCTGCTGGCCGCGAATATTGTGGTCGTCGCGCCCATTGGTGCCTGGCTGTTCCTGGCTGGCCGCATAGATATGCCCGTCTATCTGCTGTTCTTGCTGGTCGCGCCCAGCGTCCTGCTGCCTTTGCTGCGGCTGACCTTTGCACTGGGCGAGCAAATGCAGCGCGCAGAAGCACTGAGCCGCATCGACGCCATTCTGCGCGCCCCCGTTCTGCATGAGGCCGCAGCCCCGTCCGTTCTGCCCCAGGCACCCCTCGCTTTGTCATTCCAACATGTGCGCCACCGCTACGGCGAACGTCTGGCGCTCGATGACATCAGCTTCCATGCCCCGGCTGGCGGGCTCACCGCGCTGGTTGGCCCCAGCGGATCGGGGAAAAGCACCGTGGCGCGGCTGCTGCCCAGGCTCTACGAATACGAGTCCGGACAAATCCTGATCGGCGGCCGGGACATCCGTACCTGGCCGCTGGACGCCTTGCTGGCCCGCATTGCCATCGTATTCCAGGACGTCTATCTGTTTCACGGCAGCGTGCGCGACAACCTGCTGCTGGCACGCCCGGACGCCAGCGATGCAGCCATGATCGCCGCCGCCCAGGCGGCCAGGGCCCACGATTTCATCATGGCGCTGCCGCAAGGCTATGACACGCAGCTGGGAGATCGCGGCGCCCGCCTGTCCGGCGGCGAACGCCAACGCCTCTCCATCACCCGTGCCCTGCTGAAGGATGCACCCATCCTGATTCTCGACGAGGCCACCTCCTATGCGGACGCGGAAAACGAAGCCCTGATGCAGGAAGCCATGGCCGCACTCTGCCGGGGCCGGACCGTCCTTATCATTGCTCACCGCCTGCACACCATCATGCATGCCGATCATATTGTCGTCCTGGACCAAGGCCGGGTCGCCGGGCAAGGCACGCACCAGGCCCTGCTGCATTCCTGCCCCCTGTACCGCCAACTCTGGCTGGACCACGAAGCCGCGCGGGACTGGACACTCGCCCCCACATCGACGCCCGCAGCAGGAGACCTGCAATCATGATCCGCGCCCTGGTTCAATCCGGTTTCCGCCTGTCCGGCACCAAAGATCAGCGACTTTCCCGAGGCTTGGCCTGGGCCTTGCTGGAAGGTCTCTTCGCCGCTGCCCCCTATCCCATCCTGTATCTGCTGCTGCAAGATCTCTTTGCCGGGGCCGCCAGCGCCGCATCCATTGCCTGGCAGGCGCTGGCCATGGCACTATGCATTGCCTTGCGCATTTTTGCCGGCATACGCAGCATGCCCCTGATTTTCGCGGGGGCCTACGCCATGATGGGCGAAGCACGCCTGCGCATCGCCGACCACCTGCGCCGACTGCCTATGGGTTGGTTTGGCCGGCAGCGCGGCGGCGATCTCGGTGCCCGCCTGACGTCCGACCTGGAATTGGTCGAAAACCTTTGGTCGCACTTTCTTGGTATTTTCGTGGCCGGCCTGGCCATGCCCGGCTTCCTGCTATGTTTCCTGTTGTGGCTGGATTGGCGCCTGGCGCTGGCGGTCGTGGCCATGATCCCGCTGGCGCTGCTGGCCCTGTGGTGGGGGCAACGCGTTGCCGCCAAACCGGGGGCGCAATTCCTCACCGCCAACGCCCATGCGCAGGCCGAACTGCTGGACTATATCCAAGGCATCGCCGTGATCCGCAGTTTTGGCCGTTTCGGCAGTGCCTGGCACAAACTGAAAGCAGCCCTGGATCAGCAATTCGACGCCGCCCTGGCCGTGGAATGCCGTCCGGCGCCATGGGTATCGCTTTATGGCTTCGTGCTCGAAACCGGTTTTGCCCTGCTGGCGCTGATCGGCGCCTGGCTGCTGCTGGATGGCAGCCTGAGCGCCGATGTCCTGGTGCTGTTCCTGGTCATGGCGCTACCCGTTTACCGCCAGCTGTACGACCTGGGCCTATCCACCCTGCTATTGCGTTTTGCCACCCGCGCCCTGGCCCGCATTGAAGACATTCTGGCGCAACACCCCCTGAACGAACCGGAGACGCCGCGCCAGCCTGCCGGCCGCACCATTGTTTTCGAGAACGTCAGCTTCACTTACGATGGCGAAACAACGCCAGCCGTCAGCGACCTGAGCTGCCATATCCCCGCCCAAAGCTTGACCGCCGTGGTGGGCCCCAGCGGCGCAGGCAAAAGCACGCTGGTTCATCTCATCGCCCGGCTGTGGGATATCAACCAGGGCAGCATCCGCCTGGGCGGCGTTGACCTGCGTGAAATCGGTACGGAACAGTTGCACCAGTCTATCAGCATGGTGTTCCAGGACGTCGTGCTGTTCTCCGGGAGTGTCTTGGACAATCTGCGCATCGGCCGTCCCGATGCCACTCGCGAGGCAGTCGAAGCTGCCGCCCGCCGGGCCCAGGCGCACGACTTCATCATGGCCTTGCCGCAAGGCTACGACACCCAGCTGGACGAAGGTGGCGCGTCCTTGTCCGGTGGCGAACGCCAGCGTCTCTCCATCGCCCGCGCCTTGCTCAAGGATGCCCCGATTCTGTTGCTCGATGAAGCCACGGCCAGTGTGGACCCGTCTGCGGAAGCCCTGCTGCAACGCGCCATCGCAGAGCTGGCGCAAGGCCGCACGATCATTGCCATTGCCCACCGCCTGCGCAGCATCCGGCACGCCAGGCGGATACTGGTCATGAACCACGGGCGGTTGGCGGAGCAAGGCACCCACGACGAGCTGCTGGCCCAGGATGGCATTTATGCCCGCCTCTGGCGCAGCCAGCAACACGCCCAGGGCTGGACGCTGACGCCAGCGCCCGCCGGGCCCGCGGCAGATCCGTCTTCCCTCAGGTAATCTGCAAGGAACCACGCGCCCCCATCAGCAAGTCAATGACATCGGGGGCTGTAATGATGGCATAACGCGAATCCATGTCTTCGGCCTTGAGGCCGTTGTGGAGCATGCAGGAACCGCAGATTGCCACGCGGCCCCCGAGCTCCAGGTATTGCGCCAGCAACTGTTCCACAGGCTCGAACGGCTGGCCGATATCCATGCCTGCCACGGCACCCGGCTTGCCCAGCTCGACGGCCTCCACCATCAATATGAGCGTCGCACTATGCCCCTTGCGCAAGGCATTGACTGCCATGGTAAAGGCCACGGTGACTTTATTGGGGTTGCTGCGGCCATCGAACACTGTCGCAACGAAATCGGTCTGATGCATATGCGCTGACTCCAGAAGGATGTATTGCTGCCCGCCATGCGGGTTGAGCGGGTTGAGCGACAAGAAACAATATTTAAATAAATAATATATATTTTTATATATTGAAAGTCAGCAAGATGCGCTTGTCAAATCAATCTGCCTGTCACCCTGCCTGATGCAAACCACATACCGCAGACAAAATGCCTTATGCAGACAAAAATGATCAATCTTCTGCTCTATGACAGAAGGCACGTGCCACAATGGCACCCTGACCCTTCCTCCTGTTTTCAGTCGTCGCCAATATCACTATGCACACCGTAGAGATCATCCTACTGGTACTGATGCTAGGCGCCGTCACGGGCGTAGCTTCGCGCTACCTGACGGCCATTCCCCTGCCCCTGATCCAGATCACCATCGGTGCATTGCTCTCATGGCCGCAGGCAGGCCTGCATATCGGTTTCGATCCGGAACTATTCCTGCTGCTGTTCATCCCGCCTTTGCTGTTCGCGGATGGCTGGCGGATTCCCAAACGTGAACTCTTCGGCCTGTATCGCCCCGTACTGCTGCTGGCATTCGGCTTGGTTTTCCTGACCGTTCTGGGCCTGGGCTATCTGATCCACTGGATGCTGCCGTCCATGCCATTGTCCGTTGCCTTCGCGCTGGCGGCCGTGGTCTCGCCCACGGATGCGGTGGCCGTTTCCGCGATTACCCGCAACCTGGGCATGCCGCACAAGACCATGCACATCCTCGAAGGGGAATCGCTGCTCAATGATGCGTCCGGCCTGGTGGCGCTGAAATTTGCGCTGGCGGCCACGCTGACAGGTGCCTTCTCTGCGCTGGATGCCGCCCGCGACTTCGTCTGGATGTGCGTCGGCGGCCTGAGCCTGGGCGCCTTGATGGGCTGGGGATTCAGCACTGCCCGCAAGAACATTACCCGGCGGCTGGGCGATATGGCAGCCACGCAAATGGTGCTGCTGCTGGTCTTGCTGCCTTTCGCGGTGTACCTGCTGGCCGAAGTCATCGGCACCTCCGGCATTCTGGCTGCCGTTGCCGCGGGGATCACCACGAACATGGCAGACCTGGACCGGGGCGAATTCATCCATGAACGCCTGCAGACCGACAGCACCTGGTCCATGGTGGAATCTTCCTTCAACGGCGCCATCTTCCTGCTGCTTGGCCTGCAATTGCCGACCATCTCCCGCACCATGATGGAATCCCACAGTTATCACTGGTGGGAGCTGACAAGCTTTGTCTTCATCATTGGCGCCGCCCTGCTGCTGGTGCGCTGGTTCTGGCTGACCTTCGTGGTGTATGGCCGCTTCTTCCGCACCCATGCGCCCGGCAAGCCACCTGAGCGCCCTTCGCAGCGCCTGTTGGTGGCCACCACCTTCGCCGGTATCCGGGGTGCGGTGACGCTGGCCGCGGCCCTGTCATTCCCCTTGATGCTCAACGCCAAGACGCCGTTTCCGGCCCGCGACCTGGTCGTTTTCCTGGCGACCGGCGTCATCTTGCTGACCTTGATCCTGGGCAGCATTGCCCTGCCCTTGCTGCTGCGCGGCCTGCCCAAGCCTACCGCCGACCACGCCGAAGAAGAAGAACGGCTGGCGCGTATCCAGGCCTGCCAGCAAGCCATCAACAGCATGGCCATTACCGATGCCGAAATTGCCTCGCATGACGAAAAATGGCTGACGCAGCACCAGGAAATCATCGGCCTGCTGACCAAGGAATACCGCCGCCGCATCGAAATGATGGAAGCCCATCAGCCCGAAGGCAATGAAGATCCCGAGGAAGATGCAGAAGGCCAAAGCGACTCCCGAGCGATCATCGAACGCAAGCAGCGCTATATCATCGAACAGGAAATGCGCCTGCGCGGGCTGCAGGCGGAACGGCGGGCCATCTATGCCCAGCGCCGCAAGAATCTCATCAATGATGAAACCATGCGTGGACTGGTGCAGGAAATCGACATGGCGGAAATCAGCCTGAAACGCCGCCTGGCCGCCAACCGCCGTCAAGTGGCTTGAACAAACGAGGCCTGAACTTACGGCCTGGGCAAGTGGCTTGGGAAGAACCGGCCTGGGCCGACTCATGAGGCCAGCCTGGCAGGCGCCCGCTTTGCGGCGCCTGTTTTTTCATGCCAGGCTGCTTGCCTGAGTGACACACGAAGGCGTCGGCGTTACCGCACAATCGGAGTCCCGCAGACAGGACAAGGACAAACACCAAACAAGCGCCTGGGGTTCAATCCCTGCCCTCAATCCCCGCCCTGGCAACGCTGAAAGACAAAACCGCTATCACCTTCCAGCTGTTTGAGCCAGGCCGGCACCTCGGCCGCCGGCAAGGGGCGTGAAAACAGATAGCCCTGGGAAATCGGGCAGCGGTAAGCCACCAGTAACTCGCATTGCCCACGCGTCTCCACGCCTTCTGCGACCACTGCCAGACCCAGGCTGCGCCCAATCCCGATCACGGCCGCCACCAGCGCCTGCAAGCGGGGATCTTCCTGGCTTTTATTGATAAAGCTGCGGTCGATCTTGACTTCCGTGACGGGCAGATTCACCAGATTGGACAGGCTGGAGAAACCCGTTCCGAAATCGTCCACCGACAAACCGATGCCCAGTTGCCGGACACGATGCAGCAGATCCTGCATTTCCGGCGTCATGGCCATCATGGCGCTCTCGGTAATTTCTATGGTCAGATCCGTGCCCTGCAAATCGTACTCCCGCAGCAGATCCGCCAGCATGGCCGGCAATTCACGATTGCGGAAATTGAAAGGCGACAGATTCACCGCCACGGCAGGAACCTTCAGGCCATCGCTGCGCCACTGCGCCAGCTGGCGGCAGGCTTCGCGGAGTGCCCAGGCGCCGATCGCGTCGATCTGGCCGATTTCCTCGGCCAGATTGATAAAACGGCCCGGCGGAATTTCTCCCAATTTGGGGTCATGCCAACGCGCCAATGCTTCCATGCAATGCAACTGGCCGTTGGCCGTATAGACCTGCGGCTGGTACGCCAGCGTCAGTGCATTGTTGGCAATGGCGCGCTTCAACGCGGCGCCCAGCAGCAAGCGGCTACGCGCCAGCTGGTTCATTTCCGGGCTGAAAAACTGGTAGGCATCGCCACCGGACTGCTTGGCGCGATACATGGCGTTCTTGGCGTTATTGAAAAGCGTATCGCGGTCCAGCTTGCCATCGGGGTAATGGCTGATGCCAATACTGGCGGACATGCTCAATTGATGCCCGCCGAGATTCACCGGCACACGCACGGCAGCCAGCAGCCGCTCGGCCATCACTGCCGCATGGCGAATGGTGCAGCCCGGAATCACGATCACGAACAAATCGCCTTCCGCACGACACAGGAACTCGCCGGATTTCAGCACCTGCTGCAAGGCATTGGCCAGCTGCACCAGGGCATGATCGCCTGCCACATGGCCCAAGGTCGCGTTGATATCCTGCAAACGGTCGATATCCAGGCAGAAAAAACCCATTTCCTGCTCAGGAGAACGGCGTAACAGCGCATCGACATAATCATGCAGGCGCCCCCGGTTGGGCAGCCCCGTCAAGGCATCGGACTGCACCAGCCTGGCCATTTGCTGCCGGCTTTCTTCACGCTCCACCGCCAAGGCGCACAAGTGCACGCAGGCACTGATAATTCTTTCGTGCAAGGCTGACGGCCAACGCGCATCCCTGGAGTAGAACGAGAAAGTGGCCGCCACACTGCCATCGCGGCGCTTGATGGGATAGGACCAGCACGCATGCAAACCGTGCGCCAGCGCCACGGCCCGGAAATTATTCCAGAGCGGATCGGTCGCGATATCGTAGGCCGGGACGCGCACTCCGCGCGCCGCCGCCGTGCCACAGCTACCGACGCCTTCGCCTACGCCTTGCCCGACAATGGCGCTGACATAAGCGTCCGGCAGGAAACCCATGTACCATTCCTGCAGCGTTCCCGCTTCCAGATCCACGGTCATCAGGGAAGGCAACACCTCCGGCGCAATGCCATGCACTTGCTGGCATAGATACCGGCCCAGCTCTTCAAAAGACATGCCGCTGGTCAAGGCAGCCAGCATATCGCGTTCGAGTTCCCGGATTTTCTGTTCCTGAGCCTGCCGCGCCTGCTCATGCGGCGACCACAACTGGCAGCCATCGCCGCCTTCCAGCTTCTTCCAGGGCTCCAGCCTGACTTCTTCGCATTGCACACCACGGCACAGGCCGACCAGCAAACTGCCACCATCGCCCAACTGCACCAGCGCCATCACGGCACCGACATGGCTGCCATCCTTGCGCACCACGCGAACATCGCGCCCCTGCGCGGAACAAATGGCCTCGGCCTGCTCATGGTCACATTCCGCAGGCGACAGGCCGCCCAACAACGGACTGCTGCACCGCAAGGAAGCAGGCAGCAAGAACCCGGCATCGCGCCCCAAAACTTCCGAACGGCCATAACCCCAGAGCCGCTCCGACGCACGATTGAAAAAATAAACACGGCTCGCACGGTCCATAAATACCATAGCCACCGCTGCTTCCTCGAACAATGCCAAAGGAAGCCTTTCATCGCACGTACCAAAGTCTTCTTCTTTTTCCATTGATACGCTCTCTTTTGCAATCCAGCCGCGAAATACCTCAGAGCGAACCCAGAATCGTCCTAGCGGTTCAGCCGTACTGCGATCAGGCTGATTTATACACCATGTGTTACAGCATCCGCCATCACACAAATCCGGACTTTTGCACGCCTCTCGCATAGAAACACATTAATATGCAGTTTTTGTATGTTTTTTCGGGACTTTCACGCATGGCAACAAGCAATAACGACAGCATCAGCATGGCCGTTTTCTGCGATTTCGAGAATGTTGCGCTGGGCGTGCGTGATGCCCAATACGAGCAGTTCGACATCCGCCCGGTACTGGAACGCTTGCTGGTCAAGGGCAGCATTGTGGTGAAGAAGGCCTATTGCGACTGGGATCGCTATAAGGGCTTCAAGAACGCCATGCATGAGGCGAATTTCGAACTGATCGAAATCCCCCATGTGCGCCACTCCGGCAAAAACTCGGCAGACATCCGGCTGGTCGTGGATGCGCTGGACTTGTGCTACACCAAGTCGCATGTCGATACCTTCGTCATCATCAGCGGGGATTCCGACTTTTCCCCGCTGGTATCGAAGCTGCGTGAAAATGCCAAGCAAGTCATAGGCGTCGGCGTGAAGCAATCGACGTCCGACCTGTTGATCGCCAACTGCGATGAATTCATTTTCTACGATGATCTGGTGCGCGAGCAGGCACGACGTTCCGGCCGCCAGGGCAGCAGCCGTGACGGCAGCGCAGGCAAACGCAACGCCAGCCCGGAGGACAACCGCCCCCGCCGCGAAGATCTGGACACCCGGCGTGCCCAAGCGCTTGAAATCACCATGGAAACCTATGATGCCCTATCGTCGGAACGGGGCGATGGCAGCAAGCTCTGGGCATCCGTGCTGAAAGACGCCATCAAGCGGCGGCGCCCGGATTTCAATGAGTCGTACTACGGCTTTCGCGCCTTCGGCAATCTGCTAGAGGAAGCCCAAGCCAGAGGCCTGCTACGCGTGGGCCGCGATGAACGCTCGGGCACCTATGTCTGGCGAGATGGCAATGCCGCCTTGGTGGAAAGCCCGGCGAGCAGCGACGAACGCGGCCATGAAGGCAGCGACCCATCCGAAAAAGGCGCAGAGCAGCCGCGCCGGCGGGATGAGCGGCGGGACAAGGATAAACGCCAGGGCGAGCGGAAAAAAAGCAAGGATGACGAACGCCACGGCGACGGCAGCCTGCGCGAACGGCAACGTGACACACGCCCCCGCCAGGCCGCGCAACCGGCAACGGCTGACGCCGAGGCAGATCCATTGAGCGCCACGTCCACGGCCGCCCTGGTGGCCGCTTCATCAGCGCCCTCAACCCCAGCCGCCGAAATCGCCACAGCCGCCCCTGCGGTTTCGCGCGCCCAGGCTGCAACGTCAGACGCTCCAGCTACCGCCAGCACCGAGCCTCTGGCTGCAGAGGCCTTGCCCGCTGACGCAGTGCAGGCCAACGCCAAGAAACCCACACGCAGAACCGCGGCAACGCAGCGCAATAGCCGCAATAGCAATCGCAAAACAGCACATGCGGACCTTGCCTCCGCAGCTCACCTTGCCAGCGGCCAGCCGAGTGGCCCGGATACACCCGCCGTTGCGGCAACGCCGGCCACGGCAACGACGGACCGCCCTGCCCAAGCAGAAACAGGCCGTTCCGCCCCCAAAGACACCAAAAGCAGCAAAGGCAGCAAAAGCACCCGAGCCCCCAAGTCCGGCAAACAGCCGGAAAGCACGGTGTCTTCGGCCGCTGCTCCCGCAACCGACGCGACCCGCCCGGCCGCAACGGCCCAGCCGTCTGATGCCGCTGCCACGCAGTCAACGGCCACAACAACCACAACGGCTGACCCAAGCGCCGCCACCTCAGCGGCGCCAGCCAAAAAGACGAGCCGGCGCAAGCCTAAAACCGCCCATCCCGAGGCCTAAAGCCATAACAGCACCAGAGCCCGGATTAAGCGTCCCTCCATTCATTCCCTGCCCCCGCTGCGTATCGCGAAGCGCTATGCTTTCAGCTCCGCGATACGCGCAGAACCCTAGCCTGACCTGTGATGGAATTCTTCAGCTACATCAGCGATTTCTTTGTCTATCTTTTTGACTTCATCCTGCACATAGACGCCCATCTGGCAGAGCTGATACGCGATTATGGCGTGTGGGTCTATCTGATCCTGTTCCTGATCGTTTTTTGCGAAACCGGGCTGGTCGTCACGCCCTTCCTGCCGGGCGATTCCCTGCTGTTCATGACGGGCGCATTTGCCGCGCTGCCGGATACGCCCCTGCATGTACATGGCATCGCCCTGCTGCTGCTGGCCGCCGCCATCCTGGGCGACACCGTGAACTACACCATCGGCAAGTACTTCGGCGCCAAGCTGTTCAGCAATCCGGATTCCCGGCTGTTCAAGCGCAGCCATCTGATGCTGGCCGAGCAGTTCTATCAACGCCATGGCCGCTCGACCATCATCATCGCGCGCTTCGCCCCGATCGTCCGCACCTTCGCCCCCTTTGTCGCCGGCATGAGCCGCATGCACTACCGCACCTTCATGCTCTACAACGCGCTGGGCGGCATTCTCTGGGTGGTGCTTTTCGTCTATGGCGGCTACCTGTTCGGCAACCTGCCTATCGTGCGCGATAACCTGACCTTGCTGGCCCTGGCCATCATTGTGCTGTCCGTGCTGCTTCCCATGGCGCAAGTCTGGGTGCAGCGCCGTCGTGGCCGCAAACTGATGCAGGCTGCCAAAAAACAGGACTGACGTACCGACACGCGGCCGGCACGTCATGACTACTGGCGCGGCTTGTTCCACACCCCCGCACCGCTGCCGGCCGCCCACGAACAATGGCCCCGCCAATACAGGCGGGGCCATTATTTTACAAGCGCCGACAAAGCCTGCCGTTTACGCCTGGCTTTTCAGCGACATGCGGTACTCGATCAGGCCGGGTTTGTCAGCGATCCAATCGTACAAGCGCTGGGCGGTGTGGTTGGTTTCCTGGGTATGCCAATACAGGCGATCGCACTGCCGCTCGCGTGCCTGGGCCTGAACGTACTCGATCAGCTGCTTGCCGACTTGCTGGCCCCGGGCTGCCGGATCCACAAACAGATCCTCCAGATAGCAGAAATCGTTGCGCCCCCAGGTGGAACGATGATAGAGATAGGTCACAAAACCGTAGATTCGTTCCTCATCCGCCGCAACGGCGCAATACACCGGCTCTGCCGGATCAAAAAAACGTGCCCAGGTCGTCCGGGTCACATCGGCGTCCAGCGCCACTTTGTAGAACACCTGGTACGCAGACCAGTAGGCATTCCAGGCCTCAACATCCGCGGGGGATACAGGACGAACCGAAATCTGGGTTTGTACAGCGCTTGTCATGGGGCGAATCCTTTCCAGCCAGGGCTGGCGACTATCTGACGGCAAAAATGGCCGGCTTCATTCATTAAAAAGTCTTCATATGTGCATACCACATAGGAAAGAAGCCGTTTTATATCGCGCCAGCGCGAACCGCAGACAGACCAGTTTCCCCTCAATTTCCAGACCACCTTGCGTGCACGGCAGCACGGCAGGCTGCGCCCACTACACCGCACGCAATCAGCTGCACCCAATAGGCGACCCAGGCAACGCACAAAAAAAGGCCCAGGGCACTTGCCACTGGGCCGGCGCACTCGAAACAATGCGATGTCTGGCTTACATCCTGGCGCGCAACAGGCGCAGGCCGTTGAAGACCACCAGCAGGCTTGCCCCCATGTCGGCAAAGACCGCCATCCACATGCTGGCTTCCCCTGCAATCGCCAGCGCCAGGAAAACCACCTTGATTCCCAGCGCCAGGCCGATGTTCTGCCAGAGCACCCTGGCCGTGCGGCGCGCCAGGCGTACAAAGTAGGGCAACTTGCGCAAGTCGTCATCCATCAGGGCAACATCGGCAGTTTCCATTGCGGTATCCGAACCTGCCGCCCCCATGGCAAAACCAATATCTGCCTGCGCCAGCGCGGGGGCGTCATTGATGCCATCCCCCACCATGCCGACCACAATGCCCTGCTGCTGCAGCCCACGCACGGCCGTCAACTTATCTTCCGGCAACTGGTTGCCACGCGCGTCATCAATGCCGGCTTCCCGGGCAATGGCCTGGGCCACGTGCTGGTTGTCGCCACTCAACATCAAGGTGGAAACCCCCAAGGCATGCAACTCGGCAATGGCATCGCGGCTGGTAGCGCGCAGCGTATCGGCCACGCCGAAGAGCGCCAGCATTTGCTTGCCGGATGCCAAGGCCACAACCGTCTTGCCTTCGCTGGCCAAGGCATCCATGGCCGCCTGCGCCGTACCGTCCGCCACTCCGCCTGCGGCCATCAGCTTCCAATTGCCCAGGCGGTAGTCCTGTCCGCTGATCCGGCCTTGCGTTCCTTGCCCGCTGACGGCTTCAAAACCATCCACATCATGCAGCACCAGGCCGCGCTCCGCAGCGTGCCTTGCCACCGCCTGCGAAACCGGGTGATCCGACAAGGCCGCCAGGCTGGCCGCCAAGGCCAGGAACGCATCGCCCGTGGCAACATCCTGCGGCGTTGCCATCCCCATGCCGTCATGCACACGAATATCCGTGAGCGCCGGCTTGCCATGCGTCAGGGTGCCCGTCTTATCCAAGGCCACCCAGGACAATTTACGCCCCTGCTCCAGGAACGCGCCGCCCTTGACCAGCACCCCGACACGCGCTGCGGCAGCCAGCCCGCTGACGATTGTCACCGGCGTGGAAATCACCAGTGCGCAAGGGCAGGCAATCACCAGCAGCACCAAGGCCCGATAGACCCAATCCATCCAGGCGCCCCCCAGCAACAGCGGCGGCAGGATGGCGACCAGCAAGGCAATCACGAACACAGCGGGCGTATAAATCCGTGCGAAGCGATCCACGAAACGCTGCGTCGGCGCGCGACTGGCTTGCGCGCCTTCGACCACGGCGATGATACGGGCCAGTTTGGAACCATCCGCGGGCGCCGTGCTGCGGTAAATCACCAGCGTGGAAGTATTGATGCTACCTGCAAAGACAGTATCCCCCGGGCCCTTTTCCACCGGCAGGCTCTCGCCGGTAATGGGTGATTGGTCCAGCGCCGCCCTCCCTTCGACAATCTCGCCATCCAGCGCAATACGCTCACCAGGCCGCGCCCTGACCAGGCTGCCGACCGGCACCTGCGCCGCCGCTTGCGGCAACCAGCTGCCGTCAGCTTGCTGCACATCCACCGTCTCCGGTGCGATATCCATCAGGGTGCGCACCGCATTGCGGGCACGCTCCAGCGAGCGCGCCTCGATCAACTCTGCCAGCGTGAACAGAAACATGACCATGGCTGCCTCGGGCCATTGCCCGATCAGCACCGCGCCCGTCACGGCAACGGTCATCAGCGCATTCATATTGAGATCAAGACGCGCCAAGGCTGACAGGCCAGCCTTGTAGGTAGAAAAACCGCTGCAGGCAATCGCTACGACCGCCAGCAGCAAGACCAGCCAGTTGCCATCACCCAGCACCCAGTGCGCGATCTCCGAACCCAAGGCTGCCGCACCCGCCACCCAGAGCATCCAGCCAAACTCGGTGCCATGTCCGTGGTCGCCATGGTCGCAGCAGGCCAGCGCATCCCCTTCCTCGCTTGCGCTGCACGCGGCGCCCTGAGCTGGCGTGCAGCATGCCGCGCCGCTATCATGCGTGTGCTCAGGCGCATGCTGATGTGTGCGCCGATGCGCGCGACCGGCCGCATGGTCATGTTCATGGCTGTGGGCGTGATTCTTTTCCATCGCATGCATCCTGCTCTTGGTTTGATCTTGCCCTCATTACAAACCCTGTAGCGGCTATAGGGTCAAGCGCTATAATGAGAAGCGCGAGAAAACCTGCTTGCCAGACGCCTGCCGCCAATCAGTACCGCGTATCATGCGCCTGCCAACACGCTTGTGCGCCAGCGTGGCTGGTGCCTCTTCCTACCTTCCGTTCCGGAGAATGCCATGAAAATCGGCCAGCTCGCCCAGCATACCGGTTGCGGGGTTGAAACCATCCGCTATTACGAACAGATCGGCCTGCTGCCACCACCACTGCGCAACAGCAGCAATTATCGTGTTTACGGGGCGGAACACCATGAGCGCCTGCTCTTCGTGCGCCATTGCCGTTCGCTGGACATGTCGCTGGACGAAATCCGCACCTTGCTGGCCTTGCGCGAAGAGCCTCGGCAAGGTTGCCAGCAGGTCAACACCCTGCTGGATCGCCACATTGAGGAAATCGAGCAACGCATGGCGGCGCTGAGCGCACTGCGGGCCCGGCTAGACAGCTTGCGGCGTCAATGCAACGGCGACCATCCTGTCGAAGAATGTGCGATTATTCAGGGGCTATCGCACTGCGCGCAATGCGATGGCAGCCTTTCCGAACACGCCGGTCACGATCACACTGCCACCACGCCATAATTATCCGGCCCCCGCGCGGTTCGCAACCCGAGCCGCTGCCGACCACCAGACACCCCCATGCTCGATGCGCCCCATCCGTTGTGGCGTTGCCTTAACCCATCCGCGCGGAATGACAGGATGCCCGACTCTTCCCCTCCTCGGATCAATCTTCGCCGCCTGATCCTTTTTCTCTCGCTCCTCAGCGCCCTTGCTGCGCTGATCAGCACCTTTCATTCCGGCTATACCGTGCAGCGGCAACAGCTGATCGACCAGACGCTGGAAAGCAGCTATATGTATGCCAACAAGCTGGCGACCAGTACCAACGAGTTCCTGAACTCCTCGCTGCAGCAACTTCATGTCGCTGCGGGCGTGCTGGCCAATCAAATGGACAACATACCGCGGCTGGCGGAAGAAGCCGAACGCCTGCATACCCAGACCGACAGTTTCAACTCGGTTGTCATTACCGATACCGAAGGCGATGTGCTGGCGGCCTCGCCCAACACCCTGGGCATCGTCGGCCTTCGTCTGAACACTCCCGGCGTTCAGGAATCCCTGAAGTTACGTAAGCCTTTAATCAGTGAGCCCTATCTCTCCGCCGTCGGCAATTTCCTGATTTTTTTGTCACAGCCCATATACAGCACAGAGGGCAAATTCCTGGGAACCGTAGGCGGCTCTATCTATCTCAAACAGGACAGCATTCTGCACCGCTTGCTGGGCACGCATTATTATCGCGACGGTTCCTATCTGTACGTCGTGGATCAGCATGGCACCATTCTCTACCATCCCGACACGACCCGAGTCGGCGAACCTGCCCGCAAAAATGCCACGATAGAAAATTTGCTGCAACAACGCTCCGGCAGCGGTGTCGTCACCAACAGCAAAGGAATCGAAATGATCACCGGCTATGCCGTCATGCCGCTGACCAACTGGGGCATTGTGGCCCAGCGCCCGCTCAGCGCGACGCTGGCGCCTCTCGACGCCCTGATGCAGCAAATGCTGTTCCGGACCGTGCCCTTCGCCATTCTGATTTTCGTCCTGATCTGGTGGTGTGCCAGCAAGGTGTCGCAGCCGCTGCAATTTCTCGCCAACGAGGCCGGCAATATGGACGACCCGCGCACCGGCGAAAAGATCAACCGCGTCAAATCCTGGTACTTCGAAGCGCATGAACTCAAGCGTATGATGCTGTTTGGCGTGAATCTGCTGAACAAGAAAATCATCAAGCTGCGGGAAGATGCCGAAACCGATGCCCTGACCAAGCTACCCAATCGCCGCAGCCTGGACGCTGCACTGGAGCATAGTCTTCAAACCCGTACGGCGTTTTCCATCATTTCGGTAGATATCGACCACTTCAAGCGGATCAACGATACCTATGGCCATGACAACGGGGATATCGTGTTGCAGATTCTTGCCCAGGAAATGATGAATGCGTCCCGCCAGATGGACCTGCCATGCCGGGTCGGCGGTGAAGAGTTCCTGATCCTGCTGCCGCATACCGATAAAGCCCTGGCCGCCCATGTCGCAGAAAGGCTGCGCTTGCGCATCGCGGCAGTGGAATTCGAAAAGGTGGGCCACATCACGATTTCACTGGGTGTTGCCAGCTGGCCCGAAGACGCCGCCGATATTGGAACCGTCCTCAAATACGCGGATATCATGCTGTATCAGGCCAAGCACAATGGCCGTAACCGCGTGGAAGTCCACGGCATCACTTCCATCACCGTGACAGCCTAGCCTGTGCAGACGACCTGGGGGGCGGATGGCGCTGAATACGCCACCATCCGCCCCCCAGGCCTTTGTCAAACAAACCGCTCAGGCTTGCCGGATACGGCGCAGCAAACCCGCCGTGGAGGCGTCCGTACCGCGAAAGTCTTCCTGGGGCGCACGAATACGCTTCAAGGTTTCAGTCGCGATACGCTTGCCCATCTCCACCCCCCATTGATCAAATGGGTTGATACCCCAGATCACGGATTGCACAAACACCTTGTGTTCGTACATGGCAATCACGGCACCCAGGCTATACGGCGACAACTCATCGAGCAGCAGCGTGGAACATGCCTGATTGCCGCGATAGCGCATATGCACCGGCAAATCCGCCACCGCGCCGGGCAAGGCGGCGTCGCCCAGCGCCAGCAAGCGCGACTGCGCCAGGCAGTTGGCCAAGGCCAGTTCATGCTGCGCCACCAGTTCACGCATGGCCTCGGTATAGGCCTGTTCACGGTAGCGGCGCACCGGCACAATGAAATCGCAGGCGACTGCCTCCGTCCCCTGGTGCAGCAACTGGTAAAACGCGTGCTGGGCATTCGGCCCGACACCGCCCCAGATGATGGGGCATGTTGCCCGACTGACGGGCTTGCCGTCACGGCCGGTACTCTTGCCGTTGGATTCCATCTCCAGCTGTTCCAGATAGGCCGGCAAGTGATGCAGCCGCCCGTCATAAGGCAAGACCGCCAAGGCATGCACGCCCAGGGCATTGATATTCCAGACACCAATCAAAGCCATCAGCACGGGCAGGTTCTCGCGCCAGGGCGCGTGCCGGAAATGCTGATCCATATCGCGCGCGCCGCGCAGCAGGCTACGGAAACCCTCCATGCCCAAGGCCAGCGCAATCGGCAAGCCGATGGCTGACCAAAGAGAAAAACGGCCCCCGACCCAATCCCAGATACGCAGCTGGTTTTCTTCCGGAATGCCCCATTGCGCCATTTTTTCTGCGGAGGACGACACCCCGATGAAATGGCAGCGCAGCAAGCCTTCCATATCCCCCAGGGAACGGCGCAACCAATGCAAGGCCGTTTCGGCATTGGCCAGGGTATCCACCGTGGTGAACGATTTGGAAGAAATGATGAAAAGCGTCGTATGCGGATTCAGCGTGCGCAACAGATAAGCCAGTTGGCTACCATCCATGGTCGAGGCGAAATGCAGGCGCACCGGCGTATCGCCGAAATCTGCCGTCAAGGCGCGGCAGACCATCTGCGGTCCCAGATCCGACCCCCCCACGCCGATATTCACGACATTGGTAATGGCCTCGCCCGTTACGCCACGCCATTGCCCGGCATGCACTTTGCGCACGATGCGTTCCATATGGCGCAGCTGCTCATGCACCTGCACACCAATATCATCGCCATCCAGTACGCAGGGCACATCGTCGGGAATGCGCAAGGCCCAATGCAAGGCCGCTCGGTCTTCCGTGGCGTTCACGGGCGCACCCGAAAACAGCTCGGACATCCAATGCTCCAGCCCGGCTTCCCGGGCCACTTCGCACAACATATCCAGTGTCTGCGGCACCAGGCGTTGCTTGGAATAATCGAACAGCAACGGACCGAAGCGGCAGTGCAATGCCTCGAACCGCGCCGGATCATCGGCAAACAGGGACGAGATATGGCGCCCCTTCATATCCAGCGCATGCTGCAGCAATGCGTTCCAGCTCATATATTCACATCCTTATGCCCGACAGGAAGAGTCGCGGGCGACGCAATCAATGCCGGCCAATTCCGTGATAGACAAAACCACGTTCCTTGACGAACTCCGGGTCCCAGATATTGCGGCCGTCCAGCAGCACGCCGTGGCGCATCAGGGTAGCCATTTTGGCAAAATCGGGGCTCCAGTACCCCTTCCATTCCGTCACCAGCAGCAAGGCGTCAGCCTGCTGCAAGGCATCGTAGGGGTCGTCATGCAAAGCCAGCGGCTGGCCCTGCTCTTTGGCCCAGGCCGCCAAGGCATTCATGGCCTTGGGGTCGTGCACATGCACTTCTGCCCCCTGCGCCCACAAGGCCTGAATCAAGCGCAGCGCCGGCGCATTGTCGATACGCGCCGTACCGGGCTTGAAGGCGGCTCCCCACAAGGCAATACGCCGCCCCTGCAAATCCGCCTCATAGTGCTGCCACAATTTATGAAACAGCACTTCTTTTTGCCGCTCATTGATGCGCCACACCTGATTGAGCAATTCAGACTGCATGCCACTGCGCTGCAATTCACGCGCCAGGCTCAGCACATCCCGTGAAAATGCCGGGCCGCCAAAACCGCAGCCCGGGTACAGGTAAGCGGAACCAATCCGCTGATCGGCGCCCATCCCCTGACGAACATTTTCGATATCCACGCCCAGGGTATCGGCCAGATTGGCCATATCATTCATGAAGCTCAAGCGCGTGGCCAGCATGCCGCTGATCGCCAGCTTGGTAAATTCGGCTTCACGCGTGGTCATCCACATGATGTTGTCGCGCCGGCGATTGAACGGCCGCAGAATCTCGGCCAGCATACGCTGCGCCCAGAACGAATCCGACCCTGCCAACCAGTGTTCCGCCCTGGTGAAACCGGACAGCGCGGCCCCTTCCACCAGCAAATCAGGCAAGCAGAGCACGGCATCATCGCCCTCGCCCACAGCCTCGATCAGCACTTCCTGCAGTGCCTCCGAGCTGCCCACCGGGAAGGTGGACTGATTCACCACCAGCCAAGGAACGTCACTACGGGGTTGCAGGCGCGCCACGATGTTATAGGCCAGCTCGAACTGTGCCGGCGCCAGCGCCACCCAGATCACCGCCACTTCCGCCGGCCGCGGCGCATCGAAATCTTCCACCACCAGGGTGCCGGCTGCCAACTGTTCGTTCAGCAAGGTACTCAGGCCGGGTTCACGGCTGGGCACTTCCGAAGCATTGAAAGCCTGGCGCCCGCCAGGCACATGCAAAGAAATAAAGTGGCCCGATGAAGCCAGGGCTCCGGCGCTAACGAACGCGCCCGTGGTATCGCCGTAGATCGCCAAATGCATGAGGCATTAACCTTGATTGGAATACTGGGCCAGCAGGCTGCGAAACTCGGCGCCCAATTGCTGATGGCGCAAGGCGTAGGCCAGTGTCGCTTCCAGATAACCGATCTTGCTGCCGCAATCGAAGGAACGCCCGCTGATATGCCAGGCCTCGGCGCCTTGCTCGCGCATCAGGGCGGCAATCGCATCCGTCAGCTGGATCTCGCCGCCAGCGCCCGGCTGGGTTTGCTCCAACAACTCAAAAATCCGCGGCGGCAGCACATAGCGGCCGACAATCGCCAGATTCGACGGCGCCTGGCCACGCGGCGGTTTTTCCACCACCTGACGGATCACCGCTGCGTCCCCTGCCTGGAGCCTGGCGCCGCCAAGATCCACCACCCCGTACTGATGGGCCAGTTCTTCCGGCACAGGTTCAACCAGAATCTGTGCATTCCCACCGGCGACAAAACGCGTCACCATGCCAGCCAGATCCGGCTGGCCGTTATGCGGCACCAGCACATCCGGCAACATCACCGCAAACGGCGCATCGCCCACGATCTCACGTGCACGCGCAACCGCATGCCCCAAGCCCAGCGCCCGCCCCTGGCGGACAGCCGATACTTTCAACCGTGCAGGCGCGATATCACGCAGCACCTGCAGCAATTCCTTCTTGCCACGGCGCTCCAACTCGGCTTCCAGCTCGTAGTTGGTATCGAAATGGTCTTCAATGGCGCGCTTGCTGGCGTGTGTGACCAGCACGATTTCATCAATACCAGCCGCCAGAGCTTCTTCCACCACGTACTGAATCACCGGCTTATCCACCACCGTGACCATTTCCTTGGGAATGGCCTTGCTGGCCGGCAGGAAACGCGTACCCAGGCCCGCAACGGGCAAAACGGCTTTGGTAACTATCACACTGACTCCAATTGAATTCGGGGATACAGAAACGATCTGGAGAAGCAGATCCTCAAGCCGCCCATGATATCGAACACATCATGCCAATTCTGCGCAGCCTGATGCGATCGCCGCATCCTGATGATTTGCGAATTTGTACCAGATTCCAGGCAACACGCCTGAAACACCAGAAGAATTGTCATTAATTATAGGCATTCTGACACATGATGATACATTCAAAAATGAAATGAATCATTCTGGCACATGAGGCAGATCAAACCTTCTCCCCTCATTGTGCCAGCGAACTGTCTGAAAACCTGCCTATGTGGGTGTTTCCCCTAGCCATTCGAGCCAGGCGCGCCGTGCAGGACATAGACCTGCACGGCAACGAATCAAGCCTTGCGCTTGATCAAACCCATTTCCAGCAATTTCTCGACCCAGCTCTTGCAGCCGGCGTCAATATCCACCCAGCACTGCTCGAATGCCTCGACTGGGGAATGGATAGGGTCATCAATTTCCTTATTGCCCTGCCAGTGCGCCATCAGAAAAGTCTTGCCACTGGCAAAAGGATAACGCCGCTGTATTTCATGACGATGGCCGTTATCCATCACCAGTACCGCCACCGCCATACGCAGGTCAATATCATTGACCTGCGCTGCCCGCTTATCTTCCGGGATGGGCACGCCATGTGCGTCCGAAACCTGCACGGCAAATGGGTGCGGCGCCCGGCCAGCCGGCGCACCCAAGCCACGCGAAAAGACTTCGGCATCGGCACCGGCCAGCGCCAGATGATGCCGCAACATGACTTCCCCGATGGGGCTGCGGCACACATTGCCGGTACACATCACTAGCAATTGCGGCGCCGAACCGGTTCCGGCATTTCTACCCGAAGAGACAGCATTCATTTGCGGGGGCATAACATCCAATCAGTCAAAATTTCCCAACGTGGGTTCAATGCCGGTTTCTTACTGGCGGCCAGCACAGCGCCATTCTGAATTTCCACCAACAAGCGGTCATCCACCACACCACGCACCACACCGTGCGCGACCTGATCCGGGCTCGCCCCTTCAGTGGAAATCGAGCAGACTTCCGTATCCAGCTTGCCTATCACCGGCGCCAGGCTCTCTACCGCCTGCTTGCGCCGCGTCATGGTCGGGCCGGCAGGCGTTTCCGTGGCATTTTCATGCCATTGCGCGACAAAACGCTCGCCTGAGGGCCAGAACACATAGGTTCCCCGCCCTTCGCGCATATCGTTGCGCCAGCCGCCAAAATACACATCCCCGCGCCATGGGGACAAATCACCATAAGCATAACGGCCCGTGCCTTCACGCTTATCGCTCACCCATTCGCCAGAGTAGGTATCCCCATTGGCATAGACATGCACCCCTTTGCCATGGCGCATGCCTTGCTCGAACTCACCTTCGTAATACGCGCCACCGGGCTGCCAGGCACGGCCTTCGCCCTGCGCCTTGCCATTCACGCAAATGCCCTGGAAATGCCCTCGCAGTGACTCATCCGCCACCCAGCAATCAGTTTCATCCGCAGCCCAAGCCGCCTGGCTCATTCCTGAGCCAAGCATCAGGCATACGGCAGCCCGCAACCACCAGGGCGACATCATGGCAGATCCTCCTCGCCATACACATCACCGAAGCCACGCAAGCCATCGCCATCCAGCGCATTCTGCAGCCAATGCTGCTCAGCCATCTGGTACAGATCCCCCGGCGACTCAACCATCTGCCCCACATCCCGATTCCAGGGTGAAAGCGACATATGCACCACCGAACCGTTATCACGCGTGGACAACGTCGCCAACGGAATGCGCATGAACACGCCCTTGTCGTAATAAGGACTACCGGGACTACCCGGCGTAGTAATGTCATCGCCATTGGTACGCGTGTACCACAGCCCCAGCTCGACCCCCGAGCGGAAAGTACGCTTGATCTCAAACCGCGCCCCACGATCGCCCGCCAGGAAGCGGCCGGCGCGTATCGTGGCAGTGGTATCCGGCACCACCGGCAAACGGTAATGCAAAGACCCGATCACCGTATGCGTACGGTAATCCATGAATCCCGTCCCCTTGAAATTACGCTGCTTCAGGAAATCCACGGCCAGATCGGCGCCCCAGCTACCATCGCGGCCCAAATACAGAGCCTGACCGCCGGCACCACCGAACATTTCCTCATACAAACCACCGGACGCACGCAGATACACGCGTTCGGCAGGTTGCCAGTACTTATTCACCAACAACTTGGACAGTTTGACCCGCGATGCCTGCCGATACTCTGCCAGATCGGAACGCACATGCGGCAGCAAGGAATTGGAAGCCTGCGTCACATCGCTGACATTCTCCAGTACCGACGCCTTCACGGCGCCATCCAGCCACCAGCCCCGCGCCATGTGCACACGCGCATCCGCGCTCAAGCCGATATCGTATTTGAAAGCCCCACTCGGATCGTTCAGATAGGAATGCAGATAGGGCGACAAAGATAGCGTCGTTTGCCCATGCGAACCCAAACTCCACGCAAAGGGGCTGCCCCCCATTCCGCCGGTATAACCACCGCCCGCCAATGCCGCAGCATCCAGCACGGCATCCAGGTCATTCTGCTGGCTGGCAGCCGTACGGCCATCCGGGTCGGCATAGGTAATACGGACGCTATGACGCAAATCCTTGCGTGTTGCCGTGCCCGCAAAATAACGGGACAACATCGGCACGTTGTAGAACGTCCAGGTCAAACCCTGCAAATCCAGGGCTTCCCAGGTAATCTCCAGCGTGCTGGTTTCAATCGGCGCATAGGCCATCGCAATACGCGCGGCACGGCCAGCGGCACGCGACGGATGCAAGTGCCGGGAACCGGCGATAGATAGCGACATCACGCCATCCACATACGCAATCCGCACATCACGCAAACCTTCATCATGCAGGCTGCGCAGCATACCCTGGCGATAGGATCTGTCCTGCTCCCACTGCAATGCCGTGGGGCGCGGTTCCCCCAGGAACCAATTGCCATCAGCAAAAGGCCCGGTTTCATCCATTTTCGGAATCAAATCGCGCTGCTGCAAAGGAATACTGACCGCCAGATTGAATGCGGTATTACCATGTTCGCGCCCGGCACGTACCGCAAAACCACCCCAACGATATTCCAGCGCAGCATGTACATTGCCGGTTTTGCGCTCATTCACACCGGTAATTTCGAAACTATTGTCTTTCTGGAAATTGGTCGCGTCGTACTCAGCCACCACGCTCCAGGAAGGCAAGGCACTGGGTGTAAAACGCAAGCCGCCAAAAGCGCCATCAATACGCTTGCGGCCATAGCCCAGCGTCACATCCGCGCTACCCAGATTCCAAAGCTGGAAACGCTTGGAAGCCGCTATGAATTCATTATGAAAAAGTTTCGTCCCGTGGAAATCATCCATCCCCACAGACACTTCAGGCAACCATGACACGCCCCAGGCGTTCTCTGGCAACAAGCGCAGCTTGACTGCTGCGGCCTTGTCCTTATTGGCCCCGTAATCATCCGTCAGCGCTTTGGTACCGCTGATCCGTGTATAGCGCCCGGCCACCTGCAGCCAGGAAAACATCTGCACATTCAGATACGGTGCACTGTAAGGCGGCGTACGGCTATACCCCCCCGTAAACATGCCCTCTTCTTCCATGCGGCCCGAAGGCATATTAATCAGGCCAGTCAGGCCGCTGGAAGCAGGCTGCGCCTGAACTGGGGAAGCCATAACGGCCATTGCCCCCAGCACAAGTGCAGCGACAAGTCGGACGGGCGGAAGCCCGCCCGGCTTATGCTCATACATCAACATACCACCCAGGCTACAAAGCCCATAAACATGTAAAGGCTATCAGCAGCTTAGTGGTGGCTGGTGGACGACGATTCGGTGCTGGACGAGACAATGCCACCGATGATGGCAGCGCCAGCAATCGCCGCCACGCCAGCGCCGATGACGGCAGTGCTGACGCCCGCAGCACCCACGCCAGCGGCAGCGCCACCGGAAGCTGCAGCAGTCGTGGTGGTACCAGCGGTGCTGGCAGCGGCGTTGGTGCTGGCAGCTGCGCCTTCAGCAGCGATAGCACCCGTGCTGATCATCGCAGCAGCGGCGAAAGCGATCAGTTGTTGAACTTTCATATAAGCCCCTTTTTAAAATTAACCAAAAACTCACAAGCAAGCGGGGATTATACCCATCCCCACCGTTAACCTATTGGAAAACGAGGGTTGCGTCAAACATTCAAACATATCGCAACACCCTCGTAACTCGTACTTATTTGTAACTATAGTAATACTTGTAAGACGAGCCGTAGCCAATGCGATTGCGACGAACACCGTTGAAAATCACACCCTTCATGGGTTCCGCCACCCCGGCGCTATTCAGCTTGGCCATGGCATCGCGCAACTCGTTCACCGTGGTCTGCTCGGCACGCGCCACCATGAAGGCCACCGCGGCATACTGCATGACAGCCAAGGTATCCGCCACAGGCAGGATGGGTGGCGTATCCAGCAGGATATGGTCGTAACGCTCTTCCAGCTGCTTGAGCATCTCGGCAAAACGCTTGCTCAGCAGCAACTCACCGGGATTCGGCGGTGTAGCGCCTGCCGGCATCACATCCAGATTCTGCACGATCGGACGGATGACCGCATCCAGCTCAGCAGTACCGGCAAGCACATTGGACAAACCGTTTTCCTTGCGTTCGTAGGCGAAATATTCCGCCAGGCGCGGACGACGCAAGTCCGTATCCACCAACAACACCCGCTTGCCATTGGCGGCCAACAAGGCAGCCAAGTTGGTGGAGATAAAGCTCTTACCCACCCCAGCAGTCGCGCCAGTAATCACCAGCACCTTGCCTTCGGCACCCATCAAGGCAAATGCCAAGCCGGTACGAAGGGAACGCAGGCTTTCGACCGCTGGATCGTCCGGTTGTGACAGTGCAAGCACGTTGGCGCCGGCAGCTTCGCCTGCCTGCATCCTGCGCGAGCGCTTGGTGGAAATACGGAAACGACGCTGGGTATCAGACTCCGGCACCGTGACATAGGTGGTCAGGCCAGTACCTTGCTCGATCTGCTCGCTGCGCTGGATAGCGGGGCGAAGGAAGCGCATGACCAAGGCAGCAAAGACGCCAAGCATCAAACCCAAGACTGCGCTGACAGCAACGATCAAAGCCTTCTTGGGCGCCACCGGTCTATTGTTCGGAACCGCAAAATCAATGATTCGAACGTTACCCACCGTACCGGCTTCGGCGATCTTCAATTCCTGGGCGTTATTCAACAACGAAATATACAACTCAGTGTTGACCTTGGCATCACGCTCCAAACGCAACAAATCTTTTTGCGCCTGCGGCAGCTTGTCGATACTACTGTTCAGCCTGTTGCTCGCCTGTTGCACCTGGGCCAACTGCTGCTGAATCGCCTTGACCGAGGGATGTTCAGGCTTGAAACGCTGTAAAAGCTCATCCCGCTTGAGCTCCAGCTCCAGGCGGCTGTTTTCCAGGCTGATGGATTGCTGCAGCAGTCCTTCAGCTTCCTTATTTATGGCGATTGTGCCACTCTTCGAACGGTAATTACTGAGCGACTCTTCCATGGAGTCCACGGTTCGCTTCAGCTCTGGCAACTGGGTTTCCAGGAACTGCAAGCTGCTACGGGCTTCGGCGCTGCGGCGCTCAACGTTCTGGGCTAGATAGGCGCGCGCGATGGCATTGACCAAGTCTTGAGCAAATTGTTGGTCGTGAGCTTCGTAGCGGAGGCGAATGACGTTGCTTTGCTTACCTGCCTCTGCTGCTGAAAGTTCTTGACGGATGAGTTCCGTAGTTTCGTAAGGTGAATTTTTTTGTACCTTGAACCGAGTTCCTGTACGTGCTTGGAGTCCCTTCAGAGCAAGCGTTGCATCCTGGCCATTAATAGAAAAATTAACCCGCTCACCCACAACACCTTCACCCAGTTTCTTGCCATCTTCATCAACCAGGATAAAACCATGATCGGAGGCTACGACAAAAATAGGCTGGCCCCAAAAACTTGAAGGTACGTTAAATTCCGCAACATCTATCTGCTCCCCCCCCCAAGCATAGCCGCTCAAACCCAGCGTAGGTTCAGCCACTCCATCATCAGAGTACCGACGAGCCAACCAGTCTCCGATAATGGGAAACCGATTATCCACCTCAACCAACAAATCTGCACGTGTCCCCTGCACTGCCTTCATCAATACTTCACGCGAGCGCAGGATCTCCAGCTCTCCAGCTACGGAGCTCTGCTGGACACCGATGAATTCCGAAAGTTGTGACAGCCCGCTAAGTGCTGAGCCCTTTTGATCTTCTACTTGAATCAGCGCATCAGCCTGATAGACCGGCCTAGCCAAAAGCGCATAAGCCACGCCTATCACAACCACCGCAACAAAAATACTGGCGATTAAAATCCAACGCTGCAATAACGCGTTAAAAATTTCACCAAGGCTAATTTCATCGGAACCGCCGACATCGGTACGAACATTTTTTGATTCAGTCATTGGAAACGTCTAGGCTGGAAAATTAGTTGCCGATATCGTTGATATTCTTTGCGCCTGTTACCAGAAAGGTAGATGTAGGCAAAATCTGATTCAGCACACGCGACCAGCGCGTAACTGCGGCCGGATCAACGAACACCACATCTCGAGGCTTCAATTCAAAGCTATCCGCAAGAATCAGAGCATCTGGAGCTTTTGCATTCAAATGCCATATTTGTGGACGGCCTGTGTCCGTGCCGCGCAACACATACACTTGAGCAGCGTTGGAGGTAGTCTGATTCAGCCCACCTGCATCGCTAAGCGCTTCCGACAAGGTATAGCGCCCCAAAGGCATGATCTTCGACTGGGGAACAAGCACTTCACCCAAGAGGAATACCTTATCGAAACGACGCTCCGGCACCGTGACGATATCCCCTTCCAGCAGCAATACGTCCTGCCCGAGGTCGCCCTCATAGTACAGAGCATACAAATCCAAAGGCTGAGCAACCCCCTTACGGGTCAAGATAGCGTTCCGCAGATCAGCCTTCTCCGTCAAACCACCTGATTGAGCAACCAGGTCGGTTACACGCAAGGGCACATCTGTGATTGGCCTAGGCCCAGGGTTTTTCAACTCTCCAGATGCAAACGCCCTGCGGCCACGATAGCTAAGCACCGACACATCTACCTGCGGCTCAGTCAGGTAGCGCGTCAATTTCTGGGTCAATTCTGTGCGAATCTGGGCCGGCGTACGGCCGGCGGCTTTGATGCGCCCAACGTAAGGATAAAAGAAATAACCCTCATCATTGATGGGTCTGCCTGCCAGGTCACTACTCAGTTGTCCCGCAGGATTATTCAGTTCCGGGTGGTTCCATACCGTGATATTCAGCACATCCTGGGGGGCCAAAAGGTACTGATAGACAGCAGCCTGCTCATGCTGCCCTGAGACGATCCCCTGTCTTTGCTTGGCAGAGGCGGCACGCTGAGCGGCCACAAGCTCCGCCAAGGACTGTGCATTGATACTACGGATATCCGCCCTGGACGCAATATCCTCACCGGTCAACTCAGCTTCCTGCGCCTGCTCCGGCGCTTGCACGCCTACATACATACCAGTGCAAGCACTCAACAACGCAACCGGCAGCAGCGCAGCCAGCTTCAGCGTTTTTGCCATGTCAGGCATCCCCCAATTCATGTATTTCTAAAGTTATCAGCAAGAAAAATCGTTGCTATTATTTCACAGCCTGAGCGAAGACAACTAGTGCATAGTTCAAAATAGCCAACATTTTGCATGTGCGTAGACAAACATGATCAGTACGCTCGGACGTGGCGCTCATGCAAAAAGTCATGCGACCTAAGACCAATATACGGTCACCACCATCGTTCAAACCCTTGATTTACGCGAATCTTAAACCTCAGACTGATAATCCAAACTTATCCGTTAAACAGGGGCACACATCAAAAAATGACAATTTTCTTTCAATGCAATCAATACAAGAAGAAAATATTACAAATCCTCATTTTTTGACGCACATATTAATAACTCCAATCAACCCAAATCCCAAACACCCTTCACGCGCCAAACAACCAAATCGAATTCTGATTGTAGCCAAGCTAGCATAGTCACTCATCAATTTACGAAGGCCGCTTATTCAAGCATCACTAAATAAAGAGGTCACCACCCATATCGCAAAACAAAAAAAATCAACAGATGTGCACAGCCTCTTTCAGATAATCAGCCCAGCCGTCCCGGCCTGCCCAGATACGGCAGAGATCGGTGGACCAACGGTCGTTCGGCATTGTTGCCGCTGAAGGCAATGCCTGGATCCGTGGCCTGAAGCCAATCGGACGCTTGCGCACCTGCCAGCCCTTGATCTGGAAGATGCGCTGGACGGTGTTCTTGTTGAACCCCAGCAGCCAGGCCACCGTCCGGTACCCAAACAACGGCGACTCCTCAATCATTGCTTTGATCGGTTCGACATACTTGGGATCGACCTTCGGTGCCGACTTCACCGGTCGGTAATACACCGTTCGACGCGGCACACCAAACCAGCGGCAGAGCTTTGACACCGACACCTCGAAACCCTCAGCAGCCGGGCCCCGCTGCATGCGAAGGATCATTTCCCTTCCTCGCCCAACAGGACTTGCAGCTTTTTTCGAGCGCACAGCTCCAACATCGCTTCGCCGTACGCTTCCTGCAGATCTTTCAGCTGGCGCGCGTACTGTTCCTTGATGTTCAACGGGTTGGCACGCAAGGCGTTCTCCATCCCTCGCTTGGCACCATCAACCAACTGTTCGACCTCAGACGGCGACAGATCGTATTGCCGGCTCGCTGCTGAAACCGTCGTTTTGCCCTGGATGATGTCGAATACCAACGCGCTTTTGCGCTTGGCCGCCCAACGTTTGATGTCTTCTTCCATCGTCTTGCTCATGTCATTTTTCTTAGATTATGACCTGGGGATTCAAACGTTTTCTTGGGTGGTTTTTACTGGGTCAGTACATATCTTTGTTGACAAATACCGTTAGCCTAGCAGAGAGACTCAGGATTTTCTAACAGGGAGCATTAATCCAATCATGCAGAACGCATAGACAAACCTCAAATACGAGGCATCACCACTAAAACTCGCTGAAATAGAAAACAAAATTATAAGAACACGATACAAACTATTTGACCTGCATATGGCATACACAATAAAAAGCACGTGCAGCACACCAACAAAAAAACCAAACTCAGCAAACAACTCCAAATGCTGATTATGTGGATAAAAAAATTGTTGGTATGAAAAATTACCCATTCCTATACCAAGCATAGGCGAATCTAAAAATGAAGCTACAGCAGCATTAATAAGCTCTGAGCGAACACCGATAGAACCATAATCCGATTCCCCCAAATCACCCGAAAAAATTCGAGAAACAGCTTGGAGACGAGAACCATCCAGCGCGGCAGATATTTGCTCCCCGAACACAAAAAATATAGCCAACAAAGAAAAACCCAAAAAAAGGAAATATTTAATATTTTTCCTAAAATAGGAAAAAAAATACACACACAACGAAAAAGCCAAAGCAGCAAGCGCTCCTTTAGACTCAGTCCAAAAGACTCCAAACAGAAAAACCAAAGCAAGAATCAAGTAACTAATCTTAGACTCTACCGACCAGCAATGGAACGCCAATACAAACCCTAGAGCCATCAACCATCCATAAACAATAGGCCCATTAATGAAAAATCGTACACTTCGGCTCCCAAACCCCATTTGCATCTTATACAAAACCGTTAGCACAAAAAATGCAAACATAACAAATAAAAATGACCTCAAAAAACCATGTTCGCCGTAACGCCTAACCCCAACAACCCAAAACACCGAAATTACAACAGAACAAAATACAGCCCCATTTATTTTTTCAAAAGACACCACAAGATCGTTGGTTGCCAACAAGCCCAAGGCAGAAACCAAAAACGAAATAAAGAAGAACAAAAAAACAACCTGCACCCGTTCTTTTTTAAAATCCCTAAAATAAATAAACCCCATACCTACTACATTTACAAAAACAAAGCCCGAGAGAATCAAAACCAATGGATCCTCAACACTGAGCGGAATCACCCCACCAACTGAAAAAACCAAATAAATAATAAATGGAAAATAATAACGAGCCAATATATTTCCCATTCTCAAACACCCCTACCATTTCGCAACACCAACAATATCCGCATTAACCACCAAGATACAACCCCAACTCCCAAGTAAAAACCTGAAAATACACCTGAACCAATGTAAAAGTAGATCAAAACGTAAGCAACAACCAAGTCCGCGAGCAAACCTAAAAGATCTTTTCCAGTGAATCCGAACATACGACCCGCATGCCCAAAAAAACATAAAAATAAATATGTCAGAGAGCTGGAAATTGAAAAAATAAATATACTGACATCGAAATCAAAAAAAACGGAACAAACTACCAACCCACCCAAACGTATTACAAAAACTATTATTTGAGTCCCCAACCCTTCTTTTAAATTATTTCTTGCCGCATACAGCATAAAAGTCGCATCATACATAAACTTATATGATAAAAACAACATCATCCATGCAACCACCTGGCCTCCGGAAGCCCACTCAGCACCGAAAACATAGCCAAAAACATGATAGCCAAAAACTGCAGCAAAAACTGATAGTGGCGACAGGCACAAAAAAACCAATACAACATTTCTTCCAAATGACATTTTGGAAGAATCTGCCCCAAAAGAAAGTATGGCTGATGATATTGAACTCGACACTATAGACAAAGGAGTGATTAATATACGATGAACAATTACATAGACACCAGCAGCCGCAGGTGAAAAAAGACCTCCTATTAAAATCACAGGCAAGTGATTATTTCCCACACTTAGCAGCGCCGACGGACTATTATATTTAGCAAAATCAATATATCGCCTAGCTGTAGCCCATAACAAAGAAGCGCTGAAATAACAGCGCATATTTTTTAACCTACTAGCACGCATGAGGCGCCCTCCTCCCGCGGAAATACTAACAATCTGGCCAATTACAAGCGCAGAAACACCAGCCATTAAATATCCCAGCGACACTTGCGCCATAGCACCAGAGAGCGACTGAATAAATCTAGTTTTTGCTATTAGACCAGCCTTCCGAAGCCTGAGATTATAATACATAAAAACACTATAAACACCCGACAAAAGCAAACCTAACGGCAAGGCCCAAAGCACAAACTCATATTCTTTGTTCGGATACAGCGCCAATACACAAAAAATAATAAAAAAAATCAAAACAGAAAAAATTACATTAATAAAAACCGCAAGAGCAATTAATGAATTTGCCTGCCGACTACTTTTAACCAAAGGAATGGCAACATCATACTTCAACGCGGACACACAACCCAAAATATAAAGACATGCGACATAGCCACCAAAAACCCCAAAAGCATCAGGAGAATAAATTCTAGTCAGTATAGGCGAGACCATCAAAACAACCAGTTGCCCAGAAATCGCTCCAGTCGCCAATGTTGACGCAGTCTTTAATAAATTCTTTAGCATAAAATATAACCTTAACACTCCAGAGAGAGTCTGCAGAACCTGGTTAAAGATCGCCCAGTGCATTGCACCACAATTTTCGACGTTTCTTTTATAGTTACACTCATAATTGGCCTAGTGCCTAACAGATAACGGACATTTTTACACTCATTTGACTCATTCCTGTGCTCCCGCCACCTATCGAATCATCAATCATGAATCGTTCAGTGCAAACTGCATAGCCAGTGACGCCGTATTCTTGACCAATCCTCAGTAGAACACCTTGGCATAACCATACTGCTGCTTGATGATCCGGAACAGTGACTTAGTCTTCGCTCGGACGTTAGCTTTGATTTTCTCAATAGTCTCACGCAACTGATGCTAACCTCAGGCAAGATTGAAAGCTCAGCGTTTACCAAGGAGCAAGGCCACATGTCCATTCACCTCATTATCAGCATCTTCCTCGCACTTTTGAATGCCCTGATAACCGGCATCGCGCCAGGCATCTTTTCCTTGTCCATGTCATAGATCTGCCGCCTGTGTCAGACTCTTCACATTGGTCGAAGTGCTAATTACCATATACACCAAGCATGAATCCACATCGACGCAGAACGGCGCTCCATGCCAAAGTACCCATTAATTACCCGTCTTGATCTGTTGCATCTGTGCGCCACGCTTGCTCTCATGGTTCTTCGCCAAACTAGGTACGGCAATAATTGTCACCCTCAACACCATGCCGGCCTTGAACATCGGTCCCTGTTCAGACAACGAGCCGTCGATCGTCACCAATACATGTCGTGCCAGATCGTATTTCTTCAGCACATACCAAAACCGCAAGATCGTGCTCTTCTCGGACAGATGCCAGATACCCATCCCAGCCTACAAACCGACAATACAGCAGGCATTCGTACAGCACCTCCCCCATCGCCAGATTACTCTGGCTACACCGCTGCAGTACACAGTAAATAGCAGTATGACTTCGGTCGAAAACGGCAGACCGCCCCAAGCCAGATCCACAATGCACGCGTAAGGTTGGATCAGCGATATCACGCAATCCATTTCTTCCAAAATACCTCTTTGCGCGCCTTCCTCAGCTACGGGTCAAACCTACAGACCATCTGCTCCACACCCTCAATTTCTCATGCTGCTTCTGCACCGAACAGAAATTAGCTCACTAACCAGGGTAAGGTTTTGCAAATCATCCTTAAGCATCCGATTGAAATAAGTCTCGCGTATAAACCTTCCCCTTAACATCAACTAGCTCCTCAGACAGTCTATTTGCAACTATCACGCTCGCTGTTGCTTTAAAAACATTAATATCTTCAATCACACGACTATTATAAAAACTCTTCTCTTTCAGCACCGGCTCATATACAACCAGCTCAATTCCTTTAGCCTTTATACGTTTCATAATCCCCTGAATCGCAGACGCTCGAAAATTATCACTCCCCTCTTTCATTACCAACCGATAAATACCAACGATAGGCCGCTCTACCTGATCAAGTCTTTTAATAATACTATCCGCTATAAAATCTTTGCGGGTACGATTTGCCTCCACAATAGCCCGGATAATATTATTAGGCACCGCATCATAATTAGCCAATAACTGCTTAGTATCTTTAGGTAAGCAATACCCACCATAGCCAAAACTTGGATTATTATAATGCCCACCAATTCTAGGATCCAAGCCAACACCATTAATAATTTGGCGACTATCTAAACCGTAATACTCAGCATAACTATCCAACTCATTAAAATAAGCCACCCGCATCGCTAAATAAGTATTCGAAAATAGCTTTATCGCCTCAGCCTCAGTTGCATTGGTAAATAAAACAGAAACCTCTTTTTTAATCGCACCTTGCTTTAAGAGATTCGCAAATTCTTGGGCCTGCGCCGAATTTTCACCAACTATTATACGAGACGGATGCAAATTATCATATAGCGCCCGCCCCTCTCTTAAAAATTCAGGCGAGAACAAAATATGCACACCCGTCATTTTTTTCTTTATCTCCTCCGTAAAACCCACAGGCACCGTTGACTTAATCACGACAATCGCCTTTTTATTATGCAACTCGATATCGCACAACACAGACTCTACACTAGACGTATTAAAGTAGTTGGTTTTTGGATCGTAATCAGTAGGTGTAGCTATGACAATAAAATCAGCATCTGCATATGCATCTTTCTTATCCGTTGTCGCTCGTAATTTCAATTTCTTGTTTTCCAGAAAATCGCTAACTTCACGATCTTCAATTGGCGATAATTTGTTATTCAACAAAGCCACTTTGCGCTCATCAATATCAAGCGCCACCACTTCATTGTGCTGAGCTAGTAATATTGCGTTAGACAAGCCCACATAACCAGTTCCAACCACCGTAATTTTCATAAAAATCTCTATGCTTTTAAAATCCTAAACCCGGACAACACAATCCACCATTAAATTCAAGCACTTAATATTAGCACTCGAATTTGTTTTTTCGAAAAGCCTAAACCAACTCCCAACCGAAGAAACCCAACCCCTTCTTTTAATCCACCATATCCTTTTATACGCCAAATCGAATATTGCAAAGCTTGCTTTAATTTGCCGTTCACTACATCTGACGACAATAAATAAGCGCAAGCGATTTTATTGCAACTATTACGAAATATGAATCTTAGCCAAAACCTTTGCCTACCAATTCTTACATATAGTAGTTGCACCCACACTCAAGCTCGCAACCAGCTCTCGCTCGCCGATGCCGGGCTACTTGACAGGCATCCGCATCACTATCAAATGATATTCATCGCTTATATCTTTATGCATACGGGCCTGTCGTTCCGCCGTTGAACGGTGCGTATGATACCGCTTCAACGAATACTCATCTCGCAAAATTTCTATTTTTTTTCGCAATCGGAGGGTTAGCGCCCTATAATCCGTTCCGTATCACACGGACCTCCTAATTTCTGAAATATTTTTTAATATTCTTTCACTTCTATTCATGCTTAACACTCCTTTCCCTCCATGGCCCAGCTTCACGGAAGACGAAGCAGATGCTGTGCGACAAGTTTTGCTCTCTAACAAGGTCAACTACTGGACGGGCCAGGAAACCCGTGAATTCGAAAAAGAATTTGCCGTCTGGGCAGGTACCAGCCATGCGGTAGCAATGACCAACGGTACCGTAGCTCTGGATGTCGCCTTGATTGCGTTGGGTATCGGTGTCGGGGACGAGGTCATCGTTACATCCCGTACCTTCCTGGCTTCCGTGTCGTCTATTGTCAATACCGGCGCAACTCCGGTCTTTGCTGACGTCGATCCGGATACGCAGAATATTTCCTCTGCAACCATCGCAGCCGTACTCTCTCCGCGTACCAAGGCCATCATTACGGTACATCTGGCTGGCTGGCCGTGCGAGATGGATGACATCATGGCTCTGGCAGACAAGCACGGCTTGTATGTGATTGAAGACTGCGCACAAGCACACGGCGCCCTGTACCGTGGCAAGCCTGTTGGTTCTATCGGCCATGTCAGTGCCTGGTCTTTCTGCCAGGACAAAATCATGACTACCGGCGGCGAAGGTGGCATGGTCACGACAAATGATGAAGCCCTTTGGAAGAAGATGTGGTCTTATAAAGACCACGGGAAATCCTGGGACGCGGTTTATAACCGCCAGCACCCGCCAGGCTTCCGTTGGCTGCATGAAAGCTTCGGAACAAACTGGCGCATGCTGGAAATGCAGGCGGTGATCGGCCGCATCCAGCTCAAGCGTATGCCCGCCTGGCACCGCACTCGGCTTGAATACGCCAACCGCATCTGGAACAACGCTCGAAAGCTGCCTGCGCTGCGCGTGCCGGAAGTGCCCGCGCACATCACCCATGCAGCCTATAAAACTTACGTTTTTGTCGAACCGCAGGCCTTGAAGGCAGATTGGAATCGCGACCGCATTTTGCATGAAATCAATGCAGCGGGCGTGCCCGCCTATTCGGGTTCTTGTTCAGAGGTTTACCTGGAAAAAGCCTTTGATGGTACGCCTTGGCGCCCCAAGGAGAGCCTGCCTGTCGCTAAAGCCCTGGGGGAAACCAGCATGATGTTCCTGGTGCACCCAACATTGACTGACGCGAATATCGCTCTCACCAATGAAGTGATTACGTCGGTCGTACAACAAGCAACGGCCTAGGCTGTTACCTTCATCGGACAAAGGTAGCGGGATTTTGCCAGACACGGTGAATCCCGCATCCCCCGTCCTAGTGATGTAACACGTTTTTTCCTCTGGCACACTAGCTTGTATCCGCCGTGTGCCGGAGTGAATACGGCCCGTTTCAGCGTCATCAAGGTATAACTTCACTGGGTTTTTATTCTCACCTGAACAAGACAATACGCACTTAGAATAGCAAAATTGCGTAACATATTGGCAGGTATGCGACAATCCCTAGTTAAAACCGGATTAACAGGATTTTTTCTGCTGTTTTTGATGGCTTCCTTGAGTTTCCTTTCCTTCGCCGCATGATCTCTCCCGTACGCCTGCGCGCGCTCAGCGCTGTCGCTTTTGACCTTATTGCCGTCGTCCTGGCCTGGCTGGGCGCCTACTTATTGCGCTTCAATTTCGAGTGGCCCTCGGATCAAAATACGCCGATTTTGGTCGGTTTATTGATACTGCTGGTTATACAGCTCATCGTGTGCCGTTACGCAGGCCTGTACCGCGGCATCTGGATTTTTGCCAGCCTACCTGATTTGAAACGCGTTATCAAAGCGGTTTTGGTTCCTACCGTTGTGCTCCTGCTTACAACTGTTTTTTCCCCTACAGAGCAGCATCTGGTTCCCCGATCGGTCATCTTTCTGTACCCCATCCTGCTGTTGCTGATCATGGGGGGGGGCCGTGTCGCCTGGCGCATGTACCGTGAAGCCAGCATGGAACGCAAAGCTGGCGAGGGCTCAGGCAAGCCAGTCGTCATTGTGGGTGCTGGTGCCGCAGGCGCCTTGATGGTGAAAGAGCTACAACGCAGCAACGAATGGAACGTAGTTGCGCTCGTCGATGATAATCCGGCCATGCACGGCAAAGAGCTGCATGGTTATCTTGTTGAAGGTGCAACGGAAAATTTGCCCGAGATACTGGCTCGTTATGATGCACGGCATGTGATCATTGCCATTCCCACTGCCAATCGCGAAGCATTTCAACACATCACTCAGACCGCCACTTCCGCACGCGCCACCGTGCTGACAATTCCCAGCCTGTCGGAACTGATGAGTGGGCGCGTTGCCATCAACAGCATGCGGCCAGTTAAAGTAGAAGATTTGCTGGGCCGGGAAGCCGTCAAGATCGACGACGAAAATGTCAGCACTCTTTTGGCTGGTCGGCGTATTCTCGTCACTGGCGCGGGAGGTTCCATCGGAAGCGAATTGTGCCGGCAATTGGCTCGCTTCCACCCTGCCCAGATCTTGCTGGTGGAAGCCAGTGAGTTTGCACTCTATACCATTGAGCAATGGTTCCGTACCCACCGTTCAGAAATTGAAATCGTGCCGCTGGCCGCCGATATCAAGGATGAGGTGCGCATGGATCAGATTTTCACTGAATACAAACCTGAAGTCGTTTTTCATGCAGCGGCATACAAACACGTTCCCCTGATGGAGCAGCGTAATGCTTGGCAAGCCGTCCGCAACAACGTCTTCGGTACGCTGACTGTTGCGCGTCTTGCGCAAACCCACGGCGTCAAGCGTTTTGTGCTGATTTCTACAGATAAAGCGGTGAATCCTACCAACGTGATGGGTGCCACCAAGCGCATGGCAGAAATGACCTGCCTGGATCTACAAACTTGCCCGGATAATCAAACCATTTTCCAGATGGTACGTTTCGGCAATGTGCTGGGCAGTACCGGCAGTGTTATCCCGAAATTCAAGCAGCAAATTGAATCGGGTGGCCCCATCACTGTCACGCACCCTGACATCACACGCTACTTCATGTCTATTCCCGAGGCCGCGCAATTAGTACTGCAAGCCTCCGCCATGGGGAAAGGTGGCGAGGTCTTTGTACTTGATATGGGTGAACCGGTAAAAATTACCGATATGGCGCGTAATATGATTCGTCTGGCGGGATTGACGGAGGAACAAATAGGCATTGAGTTCACCGGTTTGCGTCCAGGCGAAAAATTATACGAAGAGCTACTAGCTGATGCTGAAGAAACATTGGAAACCACGCATCCAAAGCTGCGTATTGCCCGAGCTAGACAGACCCCCGCAACACTCTTTAACTTCTTGCTGGAATGGTATGAGCAACATACCCCCATGAGTGATGACGAAGTTCGAGCAACACTAAAACAATGGATTCCAGAGTACACCCCCAATAATTCAATATAGATTTTCACAGAAAATTAAAAATGAACATTCTTATTACTTGTGCTGGCCGTCGACATTATTTAGTCGAATTTTTCAAAGACTTTGTAGGCTCAACGGGATCAATAATCGGCACAGATATGTCACCTTATGCACCTGCTTTAGCAGCATGCGACAAATCTATCCTTTGCCATTCTGTCAGCCATCCAGATTACATCAACCAGCTAATCGAAATCTGCCTAACCGAAAAGATAAATTATATTTTTTCCGTAAATGATCTGGAACTGGCCCTTCTAGCCGAGAACAAAGAAATAATAAAACAAAAATCCGGAGCCATTGCTGTAGTATCCAATCGTGATGCAATCGAAATTGCTGCAGACAAGTACAAAACCCATGAATTTTTCGAACAATGTGGAATACCCTCTCCCAAAACCTACATCAGCTTAGGAGAGGCCAAAGAGGCATTAAAAAAAGACACAATACACTTCCCCCTAATAATTAAGCCGCGCTGGGGGAGTGCATCCATTTCAATAATCAAAGTTAGCGCAGCCAGCGAGCTAGATAGCGCATACCAAACATGCATTGAAGCCGTAAAAAACAGCATACTCAATCATTTTAGCCCTGACAATAGTGTAATAATTCAAGAATTCATCGAAGGACAAGAATATGGAATAGATATACTCAATAGCCTAAATTCCGAATATATTGGATATTGCAGCAAGAAAAAATTAGCTATGCGTTCAGGCGAAACAGACAAATCCACCCCAATCAAAGACGAGAGATTTGATGATCCAGTAAAAAAAATAGCCCAAACACTTAAACACATTGGAAATTTGGACTGCGATGTCTTAGAGAGAGACGGCAAGTTATATTTTCTTGAACTAAATCCGCGATTTGGTGGCGGATATCCTTTTACTCATTACGCAGGCGCCAATCATATCAGTCTTTTATTAACCGCTGACAGCGTAACCAATAAATCAAAAGCATATAAGTACAACACAGACTACACCTATACAAAATGTGACACCATTGTTAAGTTTCCCAACCAATAAATACTCTCAGTAAATAAAAATACATATTTGCGTACAGCACATACACATATATTTAAATCATGACGCCTCTTGAAAAAATAACTTACCAAGGCATTCAGATTCATGTCAAAAGAGATGACTTATATCCGATAGCCGGCGGCGGAAATAAAGGCAGGAAGACACAAAAAATATTTTCCAATATCCATGCCACTAAAAACCCAGTTATTATAACAAATGGCGGTCTGCAGTCTAACCATGCTCGTGTATGTGCATTAATGGCAGCAAAGCATAAATACGAATGCCATCTCGTATTACACTCAGACGCCCAAGATGGCAATCATATATGTGCACAAGGCAACTATTTAATCTCAAAAATAGCTGGTGCAAGTATCCATATAGTCCATGCAGATCAGATAGCAAAAAAAATTGAAGAAATTAGCTCCGCACTCATAGACGCGAACAAAACCCCAGTTATTATTCCTGGAGGAGGCCACTGCCTAGAAGGTTCTCTTGCATATGTCGATGCAATTAAGGAACTTCCAGAAGAGCCTGATTACATCTTTCTTGCTAGTGGAACTGGCACAACACAAGCAGGACTAATGGCTGGACTAGACTTACGCCAATGGAATACAAAAGTCATAGGCATTTCGGTAGCCCGTACAGCTGGTCGTGCAAAAGCAGTGATCCATGACTCTTACATGGAAACTCGTGTCCATTTAGGAATTCAGCACCCAATCGAACGGGAAGTACTCTTCCATGATGCATGGACATTTGGTGGATATGAAAAACATTCACCAGAATTAAGTGCACTAATAAAAGATGTCGCTCAACAAACCGGCCTCATTCTAGATCCAACATACACTGCCAAAGCTTTTTTTGGAATGATGTCAATAATAAAAAACTCATCAATATTTCAATATAAAAAAATCCTTTTTTTACATACTGGTGGATTAATTAATCTACTTACCTCTAACGTTCAGTAAGCCCCACTTGAGCACCTATTCATTGCCGTCATTTCCGATTAAATGACATATTCCATATGCTTTTGGTGAAGCATTTCACGCAAGAGGCGACATTGATGATCAAACGTACCTTCGATATATTTGTATCCGCTACTGCATTAATTTTTCTTTCCCCCTTCCTAATCATCATTGGCTGGCAAGTTAAACGCAAACTCGGCTCTCCTGTTTTATTTCAACAAGTACGCCCAGGATTAGCTGGAAAGCCATTCAAAATGATAAAATTCCGCACAATGCGAGACGCTTGTGACCGCAATGGAAACCCTTTGCCTGATTCGGAAAGAATAACACCCTTCGGTCGCTTCTTGCGTTCAACAAGCTTGGATGAATTGCCCGAACTTTGGAATGTTCTAAAGGGAAATATGAGTATAGTTGGCCCCAGACCTTTACTACTAGAGTATCTAGAATACTATACCCCTGAAGAGATGCGTCGACATCACGTTCGCCCGGGAATCACGGGCCTAGCACAAATTAATGGTCGCAATGCAACAACCTGGAATGATAGACTTGCTTATGACATTGTGTACGTTAACACCCGAACGATGTCACTAGATATAAAAATAATCGTCAAAACCGTATATCAAGTATTTAAACGCGAAGGAGTTGTGGTTGTACCTTCGTCAGTATATAAAAAACTCAGCGAAGAAAGACGCGCCCAGATGAATCAAAGCGCCTCTCAAACAGCCTCCACCAACACACCATCTAAAAACAACCTCTTTTAAAAAGAGAACCGCGTACTTTACCCAAAGAGAATAATACACATGACTAGCACTCAAAGGAATATCCTTCAAGGTTCACGTATAAAACTAACGCCACTAGAAAAAAAACATTTAGAAAAACGGGTTGAATATATCAATGACGAAGCAGTACAAGCGACCCTAAATTTCGACTACCCTACCTCATTGGCAAAAACAGAGGCATGGTTTTCAAAAAATTTGTTAGTTTCCAATAGAATGGATTTCGCCATTGTAGATACAGAAGGCAATACCATTGGATTTGCTGGTTATATAAATATTGACCGTACTACAAAAAAAGCAGAGCTGTATATTTTTATCGGCAGGGATTTCTGGTCGGGGGGCTATGGTCGGGAAGCTTACAAACTGCTTACAAATTATGGCTTCATCGAACTCGGTCTTAATAGAGTGTACGGTTATCAATTAGGCCACAATCACAAGGCACACAATTCGGTAAAAAAAATAGGCTGGTCTGTGGAGGGCTTTCTTAAAGATGATGTTTACTCACACGGAGAAATAAAAGGGCGATCAGTTGTCGCAATTCTTAGATCCGAGTGGGAATTAAATCCCACCTACGATGAGATTTAATTCATTACCCTGCTCTCCAGAAAATTTTATTAGTTTATAGCCATAGTCTCCGCAGCCGGATAAGACCGCTGATACCGCACCGTAAACGCCTGGAAAGCCTTCAAGGCCAGCTGCGGATCATGGCCGGGTTTGACCAGAAAGCTGTCAAAGCCACAACGCGCCTGGTAGTGAATGGTGTCTATCATCACATCCCCCACCGCGCGCAATTGCCCTTTCCATCCGTATTGATTACGCAATATCTGCGCGAAGGAATAGCCTCGGCCGTCCGTGTATTGCGGGAAGTCGATGGCCAGTAGCCAGATGCCTTGCGGGTCGATGGCCGCGTTTTCCGCGCCCGGCAGGCTGGCGATGTCATCATCCGGTGCTATCCATATGCCCAATGGGTGCTGGCGGTTTTTTGCCTCGGCCTGGTTTGCCAGCCATACGGGCAGCCGCACCAGCCAGCCAGGTTCATCCGCTGGCAGGGCAGTTTCTGCATCACCGGCTTCATACAGCCTGGCGTCGTTGTCCACCAGCTGCCCGTGATAAATCAGGTGGGCTTGCTGCTGCCCGGCAGCAGCAGTTCTGACTGCGCCAGGGGCAGCGTCGGGCAAGGCCTCCACGACGACATTTTCTGCGACTTGATCAGGCATGGACGGCTCCTGCGGTTTTCTTGGGGTTCAACGTGGGGTCGGCATAGACATGTTCCTTGAACGGCGCAATGCCTAGGCGTTCCACCACATCAATGAAGCGTTCGGCTTCGCTGTCACGCGATGAAAGATAGGTTTCCACCAGCCGTTCCACGACAATGGGAACATGTTCACGGGCAAAGGATGGGCCGATGATTTTGCCTATGGCCGCCCCGCCATCCGCCAACCCACCGGCGCCGCTCTGGCGGCCACCCAGCGTGACTTGATACCATTCTTCCCCGGCCTTATCCACGCCCAGGATGCCGATGTGGCCCACGTGGTGGTGGCCGCAGGAGTTGATGCAGCCGGAGATGTTCAGATCCAGTTCGCCTATGTCGTACAGGTAGTCGAGATTGTCGAAACGCTGTTGGATGGCCTCGGCAACGGGGATGGATACGGCATTGGCCAATGCACAGAAATCTCCCCCAGGACAGGCGATGATGTTGGTCAGCAAGCCGATGTTGGGCGTTGCCAGGTTTTGTTCGCGCAGCTGTTGCCAGAGTTCGAAGAGGCGATCATGCCGCACATCGGCCAGGATCAGGTTCTGTTCATGCGATACCCGCAGTTCGCCAAAGCCATATTCATCGGCCAGGTCGGCCACATAGTCCATTTGGTCCGCGGTGATGTCCCCCGGAGGAATGCCGGTGGCTTTGAGCGATACGGTGACGGCTGCATAACCCGGTACTTTGTGCGGGTGGACATTGGTGCGCAGCCAGCGTGCAAACAAGGGGTGCGCCTGAGCCTGGGCATCATGAATGCCGGCCTGTGTGCTCAGCGTTTCATAGGCGGGCCAGGTGAAACGCGCTGCGATGCGATCCAGTTCTGCCTGGGGAATGGTGTCCGGGCCGCCACGGATGTGCCGCCATTGTTCTTCCACTTGTTCCGCATAGGCTTCGACACCCAGGTCTTTGACCAGAATCTTGATGCGGGCTTTGTATTTGTTGTCGCGCCGGCCATGCAGGTTATAGACGCGCAGCGCGGCCTGCAGGTAGGTCAGCAAGTCGTACCAGGCGACAAAGGGCTTGACCAGTTTGCCGACGATGGGGGTGCGCCCCATGCCGCCGCCGATCCAGACCCTGAAACCGATTTCACCATCTTGTTCGACAGCCTGCAAGCCGATGTCATGCACGCCAACGGCAGCCCGGTCAACGACTGCACCACTGACGGCGATCTTGAACTTGCGCGGCAAGAAGGCAAATTCCGGGTGCAGTGTGGACCATTGGCGAATGATTTCACACCAGACCAGTGGGTTGACCAGTTCATCGGGCGCAATGCCGGCAAAGTGATCCGTGGTGGTATTGCGAATGCAGTTGCCGCTGGTTTGAATGGCGTGCATTTGCACCGTGGCCAGTTCGCCCAGGATTTCCGGCACGGTTTCCAGTTTGGGCCAGTTGAACTGTATGTTCTGGCGCGTGCTGAAATGCCCGTAGCCCCTGTCATATTTGCGCGCAATGAAGGCCAGTTTGCGCAGCTGGCGCGATGCCAGCATGCCATAAGGAATGGCAACGCGCAGCATGGGTGCATGGCGTTGCACATACAAGCCGTTCTGCAATCGCAAGACGCGGAATTCGTCTTCTGTCAGTTCATTGGCCAGAAAGCGGCGGGTCTGGTCCGCGAACTGCGTGACACGCTGCTCGACCAGCTGTTGATCTATTTCATCGTAAATGTACATACAGGAATCCAGATGCGCCAGGACGCCAAACCTATGGTCAGGCAGTACCATCAGCAGCTGCCTGCGGGCCCCAGGCGACCGTTTTCCCCGCATGAAGGCGGGAATGGGGAGTGACAAGGATATAAGAACACCCCACCCCGCTCTTAGACAGTTTTTCTATAAGCTGATACCGGCAGTATGAAAATCAGGCAGGCTGGCCAGGCCAGGCGCTGCCACTGCCAATAGAAAGCCTCAGGCCGCCTGCAAGGGAACGACGGCCCGGACGCTGCGCCCCAGCCATTGCACGGCCCGGGCGACGGCGTCATTCCATTCCAGCCCGTAGTTCAGACGCACGCAGTGGCCATAGGCACCGTCTTTGGCCGTGAACATGGTGCCGGGCGCAAGCGAGACGCCACCCTCCAGCGCGGTCTGGAACAAGGCCATGGCATCGACATCCTGCGGCAGTTCCAGCCACAGGAAATAACCGCCTTCCGGCCGGGTGCATCGCGTTTCAGCGGGAAAGCTGTCGGCAATGGCATGCAGCATTTCCCCCTGCGAGGCTTGCAGGGTACGGCGCAACAGGCGCAGCTGCTTGTCGTAGCTGCCTTGTTCCAGGTAGGCAGCCAGCGCCACCTGCGCCGGCATGGAGGCTGCCAGGCTGAAGGTCAGTTTCTGTCGGGCCATGCGGTCGATGAAGCGGCCTGGAATGGCCCAGCCCACGCGATAATGCGGCGCCAGGGTTTTGGAAAATGATGAACAGTGCAGCACCCAGCCGTCGCGGTCGTAGGTTTTGATGGGTTGCAGCGCTTCATTGCTGAAATGCAGCTCGCCATAGACATCATCCTCGATGAGCGGGATGCGATACTTGGCAGCCAGGTCTGCCATGGCTTTTTTCTTGGCTTCGGGCATGAGACTGCCCAGCGGATTCTGGAAATGGCTCATGACCCAGCAGGCAGCAGGACGCTGCTCGGCGAACACCTGTTCCAGCACCTGCAGATCCATACCGTGTTCCGGGTGAGTCGGGATTTCGATGGCACGCAGGCCCAGGCGTTCCAGCGCCTGGAATACGCCATAGAATGCCGGCGACTCCACCGCCACGGCGTCGCCCGGCCGGGCCACCGACATCAGGCACAGGTTCAGCGCTTCCATCGCCCCGTTGGTGATGATGACCTCATCCGCATGCACGGCCTTGCCTGTCGCCGCATAGCGGCGCGCGATATTGCGGCGCAGGCGCAAATCGCCCATGCTGAGATTATCCACCGTGGACCAGGGATCAACATTCCTGGCGGCCTTTCCTACCAACTGCCCCAGGCGCTCCAGCGGGAACAGGCGCGCGCTGGGGAAAGCGGCGCCCAGCGGCACCACATCCCGGCGCAGCATGGCGCTCAGGAGATCGAATACCCGGTCAATCACTTTGGCCTGCACCACCTGGCCCGCCACTTCAGCCTGCGTGCCGTCGAACTCTGGCGGGCGTACAACGGGATGGCCTACAACGTAATAGCCCGAACGATCCTGGGCCCGCACCAGCCCCCAGGATTCCAACAGATAGTAGGCGCTGAAAATCGTGGTCGGGCTGACGCCGCGCTCGCGGGCCAGGCTGCGCACCGACGGCAGGCGGTCGCCCGCACGCCAGATGCCGTTACGGATGGCCTCTGAAAATTCATTGGCCAGGACTTCGTAGCGCTTCATGAGCGTTCCATTCCCCTTGCCTGCAAAGCTGTGCCTGCCCTCTCGCCCGAGGCAAGCACAGTCGCTTGCGCAGTGGCTGCCTGCCCGGAGACGGCGTCCGGCGGCGCCTTGAACATCAGCCGGCCTGGGCCGGGCACCATGCTTTCCATCACCGCGACGCTGCGATCCTGCCCTGCCGTCATGCCTGCGGCTGACATCAGCAGCCGCATGCCATAGGCCATGAGCGTCAGCACCAGGATACTTGCCAGCCATATCCCCGCCAGCCAGGCCAGCCGCTTGCCCCAGGATGCCGGGCGCACCTCGCCTGACATCGGTTTTTGCAGTTCGATTGCCTGCAGTCTGATTGCCCGCTGTTTAGTTACCATTAATGATACCCCTCACCGCGTTTGACTTTCCCGCGAAACACAAAATATGACCATGCCGTGTACATCAGGATGACGGGTACGATCAGCAAGGCGCCTACCAATGCGAAGCCCTGGCTCTGCGCCGGTGCAGCGGCGTCCCAGATCGTGATGCCAGGCAAGATGATGTACGGCCAGATCGCTGCCCCCAGGCCGCCATAGCCCAATAAAATCAGGCACAAGGCCAAGACAAATGGTGCGCCATCCGCATGCCGGCCCAGTGCGCGCAACAGCCCCATGGCCAGGAGCACTACCAGTATCGGCACGGGCGCCAGCCACAACATCCCGGGCCAGCTGAACCAGTGCTGGGCAATATGGCCTTGCACTAGCGGCGTGAACAGGCTGACCAACGCGATGCATGCCAGCATCAGCCAGGTCAGCGGCCGTGCCAGGCGGGCCATCCGGCGCTGCAAGGCACCTTCTGTTTTCAGCACCAGCCAGGTGCTGCCCAGCAAGGCATACGCCACGACAACCCCGACACCAGACAGCAGTGAAAAGGGTGTTGCCCAGTCGAAAATACCGCCAGCGTAGCGATGGCCATCCATGGTGATACCTTCCACAAACGCGCCCAGGACAATGCCCTGGCACAGCGCAGCGACCAGCGAGCCGCCCATGAAGGCGATATCCCAGTAGCGCTGATGGCCCGGAGTGGCCTTGAAGCGGAACTCAAAGGCCACACCCCGGAAGATCAGCCCCAGCAGCATGAGCAGCAACGGGATATAGAAGGCATGCAGCAAGACAGCATAGGCCAGGGGGAAAGCCGCCATCAGGCCAGCACCGCCCAAGACCAGCCAGGTTTCATTGCCATCCCAGACCGGCGCCACGGTATTGACCATGACATCCCTATCCTCGCGTTCGCTGACGAAGGGAAACAGAATGCCAACCCCGAGATCGAAACCATCCAGGATGACGTACATCAGCACACCGAAGAGGATGATGATCGCCCAAAGAACTGCCAGATCAATGCCCATTCAGGCCTCCGTATTCCGGTGCGTTGCAGTGGCTGCCGGGAAGTTTGCAGGCACGGCCATGCCATGCGCATGCAACATGCCGGGCGCTTTGTCATCCGGCTCATGCCCGTCCGGGCCGCTGATTTCCGGCGGCTGGGCCAACAAACGCAGCAGATACCAGATCCCCACGCCGAACACGAGCAAATACACCGCGATGAATACTGCCAGAGTGATGCCCATGGTCAGCGTGCTGTGCGGTGTCGCCGCATCGGAAGTGCGCATCAGGCCATAGACCACCCAGGGCTGGCGGCCGATTTCCGTGGTGTACCAACCGGCCAGGATCGCAATCAATCCGGTGGGGCCCATCCATATTGCGAATGTCTGCAAGCGTCTGGCGTGATACAGCTTCCCCCGCCACCGTGCCCAGGCGGCCCACAGCGCCAGCAGGATCATCAGCAGGCCCAACCCCACCATGATGCGGAACGACCAGAACACGACGGTGGCATTCGGCCGATCCGCCGCCGGGAAATCCTTCAAGCCCGGAATTTCGCCATCCAGGCTGTGCGTGAGAATCAGGCTGCCCAACCGCGGAATGCCGATTTCATAACGGTTGGATTCGGTTTCCATATCCGGCACGGCAAACAGCAGCAGCGGAAAGCCTTCGCCGGGATGATTTTCCCAATGCCCTTCCATGGCCGCAATTTTGGCAGGCTGATGCTTCAGGGTGTTCAGACCATGCATATCCCCTACCACCGCCTGCAGCGGCGCCACCAGCAGCAACATGCCCAGCGCCATCGCAAACATGCGGCGCACGCGGATATTCTGATTCCCCTGGCGCAGATGCCATGCACCGGTTGCCGCCACCAGCAACGCCGTCGCCACAAAGGCAGCCAGGCCCATATGCGCCAAGCGATACGGGAACGAGGGGTTGAAAATGACGGCCAACCAGTCGGTAGGAATGATTCTGCCCGCCTCTATCGCGTAACCGGCAGGCGTCTGCATCCAGCTGTTGGAGGCCAGAATCCAGGTGGCGGAAATCAGCGTTCCAATCGCCACCATGACGGTGGAAAAGAAATGCAGGCCAGGGCCGACCCGCTGCCAGCCAAACAGCATGACCCCGAGAAAACCGGCTTCCAGGAAGAAGGCCGTCAGCACTTCATAGGCGAGCAGCGGGCCGGTGATGCTGCCGGCATATTCAGAAAAATAGCTCCAGTTTGTACCAAACTGATATGCCATGACCAGGCCGGATACCACGCCCATGCCGAAATTGACGGCAAAAATACGGCTCCAGTAATGATACAGATCGCGATACTCCGGCCGGCGGGTTTTCAGCCAACAGGCTTCCAGCACCGCCAGATAGCTGGCCAGCCCGATTGTGATGGCTGGAAAAATAATATGGAACGAAACAGTAAAACCAAACTGGATGCGCGCCAGCAGTAATGCGCTTGCTTCCATCATGAAACTCCCAAGAGCGCGGCGCCTTCCCCGGTTTCCAGGCACGGCGCTGCAACGTGGCACAGGTGGCCACATCCAGGCTTGAAAGCTGCTCATGACCACACCTGAACCTTAAGCGCCAGCGCTTTTTCAGTACAGAATCAGAAATCAGAAAAAAAAGCATATCAGATGAAGGATCGCCCTCCCCCATCCACGCGTTGCGGGCTTGCGGGGCATAAAAAAACAGGCCCCTGCCGTTAAGGCAGGGGCCTGTTCTTCCGAACTACCAGGGCAATACCCCGGCTGTCGTTAACCGCTCGACTTACTGCAGCTTGCGCAGCAGCACCGGCTCTACCTGCGTAGCGGCAGTTTTCCAGTTCTTGTTGCCCTCAGTAATCGCCCAGCTGAGGACATCCGTCGCCAGGGCATCCGTTGCCCGGCCATAGGCTTGCACCAAGGTTTCAGCGTTCAGGTTGGGCACTGTTACCCGTTCTTCAAACACTTTGTCCGAGACGACACGGCGGGAATCCAGGTGCAGCAAATCGGCATCCAGGCGAACATAGACCGTCCCAGTGCCATCCGGCTGGCTTAACACCTGGAACGCACGCAGGCTGGACTCCAGCTCAAAATCCGCCGGCAAGCCGGAGAGTTCGTTGCTGACGCCACTGAAACGGCGCGCATCGACAAATGCGGTAATCAGGCGCTCACGCACCATGACCGGGGCCGCCTCTGCCCAAAGTACATCTTTGTATGCGCTCACGCTGGCATCAGGCGCCACCACCCACCATTGGCGGCTAGCCAGCGAACGTACCGCATTCGGCGTCACGACCCGCACACTCCAGCCCGCTTGCGGCAACTGCGCATCAGCAGATGTCGTTGTCATAGGCAGAACATAGGGCGTCCGCACAACCGGCGGCGGCAAGATGGAGCACGCGCCCAGGCCGGCCAGGATGGCAGCAGCAGCCAGCACGCGGCCACGAAGGATTGCGCTCATGGTTTGAACTCCTGTATGGTGTCGCGGCCCAGCAAATAGCCTGCCGGGTCTTCATTCAGACGCTGAATAAGCGCGCGCAGGGTGACCAGCGTGCTGCGCAGCTCGCGGATCGCCGGGCCGATATCGCTCAGCCCCTGCATGCCGCTGGCCAGCGCGCCATAATGATTGGCCAGCAGGTGTTCGGTTTCTGCCGAGATACGCGACAGGGATTCCGTGGTCTTACGTACGTTATCCATGATCGCCGCCCCCCGTTCGCCAACGGCCTTCTCTGCCGTACTGGCGAGCTGGGAAATCTGCGACAGTGCTTGGTCCGCCCCCCTGCCTGCGTCCGCCAGCGCTTCCAGCATACCCGACACATGGCCGCTTTGCTGTGCCATGGTCTGGCTGACCTGCTCAACGTTGGCCAGGATTTTACTGACGTTGTCCACGTTCTCTTCCGAGAACACGCGGTTGGCATTGCGCAGCAGATCGTTGATATTGGCGACGGTGTTTTCGCCACTATTGAGGATGCGGGCGAACGGCGATGGGCCGGCGACGATGACCGGGATCTGGCCATGCTGCCCTTCCAGCAACGGGCTCCCGGGCGAGCCGCCCCCCAGCTGAATCACCGACGTGCCCGTCAGGCCTGTCAGGGCCAGCACAGCGGTGGTGTCCTTGCGGACAGGAATATCGCTCTTGATCGAAATACGAGCCAGCACGCGGCGCGGGTCGTTCGGATCCAGGCGCAAGGCCGCCACCTCCCCGACCACAATGCCGCTGTATTCCACCGAGCTGCCTTGCGACAAACCGCGCACGGTCTCGTTGAATACAACTTCGTATTGTTTAACGGCACCATCCCCGTAGGATTTGTGGAGCCACAACGCAAACAGCATGATGGCGGCCACGGCCAGCGTGACAAAGGTGCCGATCAGAATATGATGGGCGCGGGTTTCCATATCAGTTGCTCTCCTTCACTTGCCGTGCCGCACGCTCGGCTGAGCGCCCACGCGGGCCGTGGAAATAGGCGCGAATCCAGTCATTATCAACCTCCTCCACGACATCCAGGCTGTCAGCGACCAGTACGCGCTTATCGGACAGCACGGCGACGCGGTCGCAAATCGTATAGAGCGTGTCCAGGTCGTGAGTCACGAGAAACACGGTAAAACCCAACGCACCGCGCAGGGTCAGAATCAATTGGTCGAATGCCGCCGCGCCGATGGGGTCCAGGCCTGCCGTGGGTTCATCCAGGAACAGGATGTCGGGATCCAGCGCCAACGCACGTGCCAGCGCAGCGCGCTTGACCATGCCACCGGATAGCGAAGACGGCGATTTCGGCCCAGCATCCGGGGGCAAACCGGCAAGCGCCAGCTTCAAGCCCGCCAGACGCTCGGCTTCAGGGCGCGACAGCCCTGCATGTTCAATCAGCGGCAATGCAACGTTTTCCGTCACCGTCAGCGAGGAAAACAAGGCGCCGCTTTGAAACAGCACACCGAAGCGGCGCTCCAGTTTGGAACGCTGTGCTTCAGGCAATGCCAGCAAGTTCTGGCCAAACACCTTGACCTCGCCAGCCGCAGGCCGTTGCAAACCGACTATCGTGCGCAGCAGCACCGACTTCCCGGTGCCCGACCCGCCAACGACGCCCAGAATCTCGCCCCGGCGCACATCCAGATCCAGCTTGTCATGCACGACTTGCTTGCCGAACTGATTGCGCACGCCGCGCACTTGGATAATGGGTTCGGCATCAGCAGTGCCCGCTGCATGCTGCGCAGCTGCCGCAGCGCTGGCGGCAGCAACATCCTGTTCCGTCACCATCCCATCTCCATGTAGAACAATGCAGCCACAGCGTCCAGCAGGATGACAAGGAAGATCGACTGCACCACGCTTGATGTCGTGTGTTCGCCCACCGACTGCGCGCTGCCACGCACGCAGAAACCTTCACGGCACCCGATGGCTGCAATCATGAACGCGAATATCGGTGCCTTGACCATGCCCAGCACGAAATGCCGCACCGGAATATTTTCCTGCATGATGGCCAGGAACATGGTCGGGGAAATATCCAGGCTGAACGCGCAGACCAGCATGCCACCCAGGATACCGGACATCATGGCAATGAAAGTCAGTATGGGCAGTGCAATCAACATTGCCAGCACCCGAGGCACGACCAGCATCTCCATGGGGTCCAGCCCCTGAGCGCGTATTGCGTCGATTTCCTCGTTGGATTTCATTGCGCCTATCTGCGCAGTGAAAGAACTGGCCGTGCGGCCTGCCATCAGGATGGCCGTCAGCAAGACACCGAATTCGCGCAGGAACGAAAAGCCCACCAGGCTGACGGTATAGATGGAAGCGCCAAAATCCGCGAGGATGGTTGACCCCAGGAATGCCACCACCGCACCGACCATGAATGACAACATGATCACGATGGGAATGGCATTGAAGCCAGCCTGTTCGATCTGTGCCACCATGGCAGTCACCCGCCAGCGCCGCGGCCGAATGATGACGCCCACCGTGCATTGGATGATGAGGCCGATGAAACCCATCAAGCCAACCAGATTGCGCCAGATGTTTTCCGTGGCTGTGCCGACATTTTCCAGAAACTGGCTGAACGCGTTGCCTTTCTTGTCGCTCACCACCTGCAAGGGCGGGTCGGCCTGAATGACGGCCTGCAACAAGGCCAGGCGCGCGGGCTCCAGCCCATCCCCCTGCCCCAGCAAACGTTCCAGGGTGTCCTTGCCCAGCCATTCCAGCAACATGGCCGCACCAGCGGTATCCAGGGATTGGATGGCACCGAGTTCCAGCGCTTTGACTTTGGCTGCCTGATAGTTCCCTGTGGCAGCCTGCAACTGCGAATAATGGGCGAGCGTCCACTCACCGCTCAAACGCGCCGTGCTGTTCGCTTCATCCCAAGAAAGAAAGGCAGATTCCACCACCGTCAGTTTCCGTCTGTATCCTAAGTAACAGCCCCCAGGCCACCATGTTGCATGCCTTGCAGGTATGCAATCACAAGCAGCGTGGCATGAATCCTTGCCGTTATTCAAGAGACGCCTGGCGCTACACCCGGACAATCCCTGACAACTGGCCTATATGCTAACTTGCCGTACAGATTTTGTCGCACATCAGTGACTATATTTATACCTCCAATCTTTTCATTATGCTTCTAAAGAATCATCTTTATCATGATTGTGTGCACATATTGCACAAGCTCCCGCTGAGGCTCACCGACCATGGATAAGCAAGTCCTTCAGGCCATGCAACGCTGGCCGGATGTGCCGGCCGCGTACGGCTGGCTTTCGCTGGATGCACGCGGTGCCTGGCGCCTGCATGAACATGGCGATGCCAACCAGAATAGCCAGGGCGAACGCATTGCTCATGATGGCCTGCTGGCGTTCATCAACCGCAATTACGGTCATGACGCTCAAGGCCGCTGGTTCTTTCAGAACGGCCCGCAACGTGTCTTCGTCACCTTGCAGACAGCGCCTTACATCCTGCGCTGGAATGCCACCCAGACCCGGCTGGAAACGCATTTGGGCCAAGCAGCCGGCGCGATTGCCTGCTGGTGGCTGAGCAGCGACGGACGGCTGTACGCGCAAACCGCCATCGGCCCGGCAGCACTGGACGACCGCGAACTGGAAACCACTGCCAGCCGCCTTAGCCTGCCTGATGGCAGCTCGTTGCTCGATCACTGGCAAACGCACTACCCGCCCCTGGCGCCGGACGCCCCGGCCCGGCATTTGCTGCCGGCACTCCGGCTGGATCAACACGCCCCCGGCGCGCCCCTGATGGGAATAGGGGCAACCTTGCTGCCCGCTGCACTGGGGTTTCAGCGTTTTCCGTCCGAGTAGCAACCACATACCTGTCAACGGCCCCAGCCAGCCGCGTCCGGCAGCGTTTCCAGTTCATCGACGGCATCCTGGCCCCGCCCTCAGCGCTGGATGAAGCCTTCTGGCACGCCAGACTCCCCCGGCAGCGGCGTCTATCGCTAAAATGCCTGCATGAGCGACCTCCCTGCTGATTTCTATTTTCCGGCACCACGCCAGCAACGCTATTGCAGCCAATGCGGAAACCTGCTGACGCGGGCGACGCCGCCTGGCGACAATCGTGTGCGCGATCTATGCCGGCATTGTGGCGCGGTGCATTATCAAAATCCGCGCATGGTCGTGGGTTGCGTGCCCGTCTGGCGCGGCAAAGTGCTGCTTTGCCGCCGCGCGATTGAACCGCGCTATGGCGCGTGGACCTTGCCGGCCGGCTTCATGGAACTGGAAGAAACCACAGAACAGGGAGCATTGCGCGAAACCCTGGAAGAAGCTGGCGCCCAGGTGGAAGCCGGCCCGTTATTTACCGTCATAGATGTGCCCGGCGTGAACCAGGTGCACTTCTATTATCTGGCCAATGTCCTGAGCGAAACCTTGGATCCCGGCCCGGAAAGCCTGGAAGCCGCCTTTTTTGACGAGGCGGATATCCCATGGGATCAGCTATCTTTTCTCAGTGTGTCCTCCACCTTGCGGCACTTTTTTGAAGACCGCAAGCAACCAGAATTTGGGGTGCACCGCTATACCTTGCCTGTGCATTGACCGATATGCGCATTCCCTGGCTGGAAGCCGATACCCCCTTCCCTCCCGCCAGCCAGGCACTCACCGTGCCGGATGGCCTGTTGGCCGCGGGTGGCGATCTGTCTGTTGCTCGCTTGCAGCAAGCCTACAGCCTGGGCATTTTCCCCTGGTTTTCTGCCGGTGACCCGGTGCTCTGGTGGAGCCCCGACCCACGGATGGTGCTTGCCTGTGCCGAGTTTGCGCCTCCCCATGCCTTGCGCAAGCAGTTGCGCCAGCTAGCCCGCCATGAAGCAGCAGGCGCAACGAATATACGCGTACAGGTGGATACGGCGTTTTCCCATGTTCTCGCTGCCTGCGCGGCCCCCAGGTCTGCCGACGGCGGCACCTGGATTGTGCCTGCCATGCGCCAGGCCTATGAAGCCTGGCATCGGGCGGGCACCGTTCACAGCGTCGAAACATGGATAGACGGGCAGCTGGCAGGCGGCCTGTACGGCGTCAGCCTGGGTGGCATGTTTTTCGGTGAATCCATGTTCACCCGGCGCAGCAATGCCTCGAAAATCGCCCTGGCCTATCTGGTTCGTTTCCTGATGCGGCACGGCGTCAGCTGGATCGACTGCCAGCAACAAACCTCTCACCTGGCCAGCCTGGGCGCCCGGCCGCGCAGCCGCGAGGACTTCCTGGCACATGTTGCGTCCGCCATCGGTCAAGCCACGCCGCCCTGGCAAACCGGCTGGCTAGACAGTTACGGACACATCCGGCCGCTGCCGGATGCCACCAGCGCCACGCTGGAGCCAGGTTCAATCGGTAAGGCCCCGCCCACTGGCCCCACCCGCCCGGATAGCTCCGCACAAGGAGCACGGTGATGCATGCGCCTGAGACTGCCTCAGCCTCCAACACCTGGCTACGTTGCTACGGCACGGAAAGCTATGAGTGCAGCTACTGGCCCGAACGCCAGGCCCGCTCGCAAGTGGTGCAATCCGGCCAGGAACTGCTGGGAAACGCCTATAGCCAGCTCATTCGGCTGGGTTTCCGGCGTAGCGGCCTGCATATTTATCGTCCGCACTGCGATCATTGCCAGGCCTGTACGCCGCTGCGGGTTGATGCGCTGCATTTCCAGCCCAGCCGCAGCCAGAAGCGCGCCTGGAAACGCCATGCCCATTTGCGTGCCCGTGTCCTGACGCCCACCTGGTCCGAGGAAAGCTATGCGTTGTACCAGCGCTATCAAGCCTCGCGCCATCCTGGCGGCGGCATGGATGACGGCGATCAGGAACAATATGCGCAGTTCCTGTTGGCGTCCCGGGTCGAAACCCGCCTGGTCGAGTTTCGCGACCCGGCGGACGATCGCCTGGTCATGGTGTCTGTCATCGACTTGCTCGATGACGGGCTATCGGCGGTTTACACTTACTACGACCCTGACACGCCCGGCAGCCTGGGTGCCTACAGCATTCTGTGGCAGATCGCCCAATGCCAGGAAAATCGCCGCCCCTGGCTGTACCTGGGGTATTGGATCCCTGGCCATGGGAAAATGCACTACAAGGCCAGCTACACGCCGGCACAGATTTTGTTCGAGGGGCATTGGCTCCCCTTTGATGAACTGCCCCCACAGCACTGGCCCGGCCTGCTAGCCACCCCACGCCAAAAGCCATGAATACCCGATTTCCCCGGAAGGCCGGCAGCCGGCTGCTCTCTTGCTGCCCATACGCCAGTACTTCTTTGCCCGGCGTATGCTGCCGCCTCTCCGGCCCCTCCCTTTCCCGCTTGACCTCCTGACCGCCAGCCATGTCCTTGCTATCCTCTCTTTACCCTTTGACGCGCCGCGCCCTTTTTGCCATGGATGCGGAAACCGCGCACGAAATGACGCTGCGCAATCTGGCTCGCCTGCAACGCTGCCAGTTGACCCGTCCGCTGCTGGAACAACGCTGTGCCGGCAAACCCGTAGAAATCATGGGCTTGTCTTTGCGCAATGGCGTGGGCCTGGCTGCCGGCCTGGATAAAAATGGCGCTTGCATCGACGCGCTGGGCGCCCTGGGATTCGGGTTCGTGGAAGTCGGCACCGTCACGCCACGCCCGCAACCCGGCAACCCGAAGCCGCGCATGTTCCGGCTGCCCCAGGGCCAGGCGCTGATCAACCGCATGGGTTTCAACAATGAGGGCCTGGAAGTTTTTCTGCAAAACGTGCAAAACAGCCAGTGGCGTCAACATGGCGGCATCCTGGGACTGAATATCGGCAAGAATGCCGATACGCCGGTAGAACGGGCCGTGGATGACTATCTGCTGGGCCTGGAGGGCGTCTATCCTCATGCCGACTACGTTACCGTCAATATTTCCTCGCCCAATACCAAGAACCTGCGCAGCCTGCAAAGCGGCGATGCGCTCGATGCCCTGCTGGGCGCCCTGCAGGAAAAGCGCCAGGCCCTCGCAGACCATCACGGACGCAATGTGCCCTTGGCGGTAAAGATTGCACCCGACCTCAGCACCGAAGAAGTCGATGCCATTGCGGACACCCTGCTGCGTCACCGCATCGACGGTGTGATCGCAACCAACACGACGCTCTCGCGCACGGCTGTCGCCGGCCAGGCGCATGCGGAAGAAGCAGGCGGGCTCTCTGGCCCCCCTGTCCATGAACTGTCGCTGGAAGTCATTCGGCGTCTGCACGCCCGCCTGGCTGGCGGCTGCGCCATCATCGGCGTTGGCGGCATAGACTCCGGCAAACGCGCCCAGGAAAAGCTGGCTGCCGGTGCGCAAGCGGTACAGATTTATACCGGCATGATCTATCGCGGCCCAGGGCTGGTGCAGGAGTGCGTCCAGGCCTTGCGGCAACTCTGATCCGATATGTTTGACAGGCCCTTAGCGGCCCCGCAAGGGCCTGTCTCCCAAGCACGCCAGGATATAGTCGATGAAAACCCGGACTCTCAAAGGCATGTGCCGGTTGCCGGGATAGATCAATGAAAAAGGCCGCGAACGCCCGGCAAATGGCTGCAACAACTCCACCAGCCGGCCGCATTGGATGTCTTCATCCACGATGAAGCGATAGGTTTGCAGTAGCCCCGCTCCCGCCCTGGCCAGCGTAACGACACCCAGCAAATCATCGGAACAGGTGTAGCTGCCGTCGGTGACGACATCGAGATCTTCCCCTGCCCGGCAGAATTCCCAGGGAACACGTTGGCCGGTACTGGGCAAGACAAACTGGATGCACTCATGCTGTGTCAGGTCCTCCAGCGTCATGGGTGTCCCAGCCTGCGCCAGATACTCGGGGGTCGCCACCACCACCAGTGCGGCATCCATCAACTTGCGGGCAATCATGCCGGAATCTGGCGGCGTCCGGGCGCGCACAGCGATATCGAAGCCATCCGCAGTGAGATCAATATTGCGATTGCTCAACTGCACTTCGATTTTCACCTGAGGATAGCGCTTGCGAAAACCCGGCAGCAGGCCAAGCAAACCATAATGCCCCAAGGTGGTGGGCACACTGATACGCACAATACCTGCCGGCTCCGTTTGCCGCCCGGTCAGTTCACGCTCGGCTTCAAGCAGTTGATTGAGCACCTGTTTGCAATGCGCAAAGTAGGCGCGCCCCCCGTCTGTCAGACGGATTTTCCGGGTGCTGCGCACGAACAATTTCACCTGCAGCCGATCTTCCAGCCGGCCGATCGCCCGGCTGACTGCCGCGGGCGTAAGACCTGCCTGCGTCGCAGCCAGCGTAAAGCTCTCCAGCTCTGCGGCCAAACAGAAAAGCTCGAGGCTGCCGATCATCACATCGTCAAACTGACGCATCATGAATTACCTGATGTAATTTATAAAATTAAATCTGCTCAGTTTATCAATTCATCCGGGATGAATATTCTTGACTCCTGCAAACACCACACAGGAGCCCCCTCGAATGACAGCCCCACCCTCTATTGCCATCGTGTACCACAGTGGCTATGGCCACACCGCGAAAGTTGCCCAAGCCGTCGCCGCAGGCAGCCAAGCCGTGCTCATTGCCATTGATGAGCACGGCCAACTGCCTGCTGATGGCTGGAACCGCCTGGAAAGTGCTCGCGCCATTGTTTTCGGTTCCCCCACCTATATGGGCAGCGTCAGCTGGCAGTTCAAGCGCTTCATGGATGCCAGCGCTGCAGCCTGGAGCCAGCAAGCCTGGAAGAACAAGCTGGCCGCAGGCTTTACCAATAGTGCTGGCATCAACGGCGACAAACTGGCAACGCTCCATGCCCTCTTTACCCTGTCACAACAGCACGGCATGTTGTGGGTAGGCACCGGCCTGATGCCCAGCAACGTGAAAGCTTCCGCACGCGATGACATCAATTACCTGGCCTCCTTCGCCGGCCTGATGACGGCCACGCCGGCCGATGCCTCTCCTGATGAAATGAGCGCGGGCGACCTGCGCACTGCGACATTGTTTGGCCAACGTATCGCCGACACCGTGCGGCATTTGAACTGAGGAACACACCATGCCCTACGTCAACATCAAGGTCACGCGAGAAGGCGTGACACGCGAACAGAAGTCCGCACTGATAGCCGGTGTCACGGATCTGCTGTTTCAAGTCCTGCAAAAGCCGCCCGCCGTCACACATGTCGTCATTGATGAGGTGGACTTGGACAACTGGGGCCTGGGCGGTGTCTCGGTTCCTGACTTCCGGAAGCAAAACCCATGAGCGCCCAGACCGATTTTGCCGATGTCATTGCCGCGCTGGATGACTACTTTGCCGGCTTGCACCATAGCGACACGGCCCGCCTGAAACGGGTGTTCCACCCGGAAGCGCATTATTTCTGCGCGACCACGGGAACATTGCTGCATTGGGATATGACGCAATATTTCCCTGTCGTGGATCAGCGCCCTTCTCCAGCCAGCCAGGGCTGGCAACCCACGGACCGTATCCTATCCATTGAGTTCGCCGGCCCCGTAACGGCATTCGTCAAGGCGGAATGCTCCATCCCTCCCAAGCACTTCACTGACTTCCTGACCTTGCTCAAGCTGGATGGGCGCTGGCAAATTGTCAGCAAAGTCTTCCACTACGAGATCGCTGAAACGCCCACCTGACCCCACTGCCTGCCTGCATACTTCGTGTGCCTGGGCGCCTGAGGTTCATGAGAAACCTCAGGCGCCAGCCCATGAATGCGCCAGGCCGCACCCACAAATTCGCTGTGCAAAAAAAACGGCCGCCACACCGTGACGGCCGATAAAAGCCCCGGAACATTTCCGGGCGCTAGGCAAATACCGTTGCGGTCTCAAACAACGGCGACTTCATGCTCCTGATTGGCCAGCATGCTGTGCGTTTGCTGGAAACGCGTATGCCAGGCAAACGCTTCTTCCAGCACATGCGGCGTCTGGCCGCCACGCTTGCACGCGGCGCGGAAGTACTCGCGCAGTTCATCGCGATACAAGGGATGCACGCAATTCTCGATAATGGTCGCGGCACGTTCACGCGGCGCCAGACCACGCAGATCCGCCAGCCCGGTTTCCGTCACCAGGATGTCAACGTCGTGGGCTGAGTGATCCACATGCGGCACCATCGGCACCACGCTGGAGATATCGCCACCCTTGGCTATGGACTTGGTCACGAAAATGGACGTATGCGCATTGCGGGCAAAGTCGCCCGAACCGCCAATGCCGTTCATCATGTGCGTACCGCCCACATGGGTGGAGTTCACATTGCCGTAAATATCGAATTCCAGGGCGGTGTTCAGCGTGATCAAGCCGAAACGACGCACCAATTCGGGCAGGTTGCTGATTTCCTGGGGACGCAGCACCAGGCGCGAACGGTACTTTTCAACGTTCTGGATCAGCTGTTCATAGACCGGCTTGGAGACGGTGATGGAGGAAGCCGAGGCAAACGTCATCTGGCCCGAATCCAGCAGCGCGAAGGTGCTGTCCTGCAGCACTTCGGAGTACATCGTCAGGTCGTGGAAAGGCGAATCCACCAGACCATGCAGCACGGCGTTGGCAATGGTACCGATACCCGCCTGCAGTGGCACCAGGGAATGCGTCAGGCGGCCCTGGCGCACTTCGTTGAGCAGATAGTCATTGATGTGCCCGGCGATGGCGGCCGTCTCATCGTCCGGCGGCAGCACGTTGGAAGGGCTGTCCGGCTGATCGGTAATGACAATGGCGGCAATACGCGCAGGATCCACCTTGATGCTGGTGCTGCCTATGCGCTGACCGATATCGGTCAGCGGCACCGGCTGGCGATGCGGGCGGTTTTCCGGCAGATAGATGTCGTGGAAACCTTCCAGCGCCGCTGGCACCTGGGTGTTGAGCTCGATGATGATGCGCTCGGCCATGGTCGCGAATGTCGCGGAATTACCGACCGACATGGTGGGCACAATACCGCCATCTTCGGTAATGGCACAGGCTTCGATGACGGCTACGTCCAGCTTGCCCAGGAAACCGGCGCGCAATTGCTCTACCGTTTCCGACAAATGCTGGTCAATGAATTTCACTTCGCCGGCGTTGATCTTGCGCCGCAGGGTGGTGTCCACCTGGAACGGCAAGCGGCGGCCCAGAACTCCCGCCTCGGCCAGCAGTTTGTCGGTGTCATGACCCAGCGAAGCGCCAGTAATGAGCGTGATGCTCAAGGGGTCGCGGGCAGCGCGGCGTGCCAGCGCATGCGGAACGGCTTTGCAATCGCCGGCGCGGGTAAAACCGCTCATGCCGACGACCATGCCGTCACGGAAGATTTCTGCTGCCGCTTCGGCAGATACGATCTTGTCCTTCAGGGAAGCAAGGCGGATACGATCGCTGTGCATAGTGTGTTGTCTCCTGATCCGATATCGCTATTGGCCGGGATTGCCCAACCTTGGCCTTCTTGAGAAGGTCTCCCGGCGACATTCTTCCGTTGCCCAGGCCGCAGCTGACTGCGGATGCAACGCCCTTTTTGCGGGTATGCGCAATGCCGTTCTTTCCAGGAAACAAGCATTGAACAGTGCCGATGAGCCGAGTATAGGCACTGGTGATCAGTCAGTTTATGACTTAAACTCATTCCAGACATTCGCTTTTTTCATGGAAAACCAGGCATGGATATCCGGGCTTTGCGCTATTTCATCGAAACGGTGAAGCGCGCCAGTTTCACCCAGGCAGCAGAAGCGCTTTACGTCACGCAATCCACCATCAGCAAGATGGTCCGGCAACTGGAAGAGGAAATCGGCGCCCCGTTGTTGATACGCGAGGCCCGCGGCGTGCATACGACCGATGTGGGGCAGATCGTCTATGAACGGGGCCAGGAAATCCTTGCCGGCATGCGGCGCATCACCCTGGAAGTCCAGGAAACCACGGGTCTCACCCGGGGCGCGCTGACTGTCGGCATCCCGCCTATGGTCAACCTGTTGTTCACGCCGGTGGTACAGCGCTTCAGGGAACGCTATCCAGCCATCGAGCTGCAACTACGGGAGGCCACCGGCCAGGGGGTCGAGCGGCTCGTCGCATCGGGCGAGCTTGAGGTGGGTGCGACGATTCTGCCTGCCGATCATCCGGAATTGATTTCCCAGGCCTTTGGCGATTATCCATTGTGGGTGGTCGGGCCGGCACGTTCACCCTTGCGTGGCCGCAAGACGCTGGCCTTCGAGCAACTGGCTGAACTCCCCCTCTTGATGCTGGACGAGGATTTCGCCCTGACCCGACGTTTGCGCCAGGCCTTTCGCAGCGCCGGCTTCACGCCCAAGGTGGCCACGCACAGCGCGCACTGGGATTTTCTGGTGTCCATGGCCTCTGCTGGACTGGGGTATGCGGTGCTGCCCGACCCGCTGATCCGCCGCCTGAAAACGACGGATATGTGCTTGATGCGTCTGGTCAAGCCGGATCTGAAATGGCAGGTTGGCCATATCTGGCCACGCGAACGCTATATTTCCCACGCTGCGCGCGCCTGGCTGGAGGTGTGCGCCGAAGTGATGCAGGACCGCCCTGGCCCGGCTCCGGAAACCGAGCCCATCTAGGCGGGGCCAGCCTTCCGCCACAGTAAGATGGGCCGGCACACCCGCAAGACCCCGCACGGATTGATGCCCGGCTCTTTGAGTGCGCGGTATTGACGCCAACAGGCAGCAGGGCCAAACCATACGACCCATAAACGAAAACCGCCGCCCCGTTGCCAGGGCGGCGGCTCTTACCTGCTGAACCGGGCGAAATCAGCCGACCTTGGCAGCCTTGGCAGCAGCGCCGGCAGCTTCGGAAGCAGCCTGGAACGAAGCGTTGGCAGCGGCATGCACATTCTTTTCAGCGACGTCAGCCGCTTGCTTGGCAGCCTTCGAGAAGGTGTCGTAAGCGCCATTCACCGAAGCCAGGGCCGACTTCAGCAGGGCTTGGGCGTGCTCGGAACCAGCGGGGGAGTTCTTGCCCACTTGCTCGACGAGCTCGGACACGAAACGCTGCTGTTCGGCCACGCGGGCTTCCGCCTGGCGGGTCAGTTCGCCTTGCACGGCGGCGATGATGTCATAGACCTGGCGGCTGTAAGCCAGCGCCTTGTCAGCGGAAGGTTGTGCCAGACCCGACACCAGGCCGGCGGCCTGCTGGGGATCCTTCACTTCCAGGGCGCGTTGCGCCAGTTGTGCGGCTTCGTCCAGCGAGGCGCGCACGGTCTTCAGGTTCAGTTCAACCAGCTTCTCGAAGCCGCCGAACAGGGATTGTTGGAAATTGACAATGCTTTCAACGGCAGATTTCTGACCGGCGGCGAATTGTTGCGGAATGGCGCTCATGCTTATCTCCTGGATACCGTCTCTCCTGGCAGAGACGGAAAAGGTTGACCCTGGAATACGTGAATCTCAGCGAATCGTAGCGATAGGCAGCGCGATCACCACACTTGCCAGCCAAAGAGGCCGGTTGTTGCGCTGCACAAACTGAATTTTATACATTTCTTCATTAATGTCAACGCTACAGCCATGACGGAGTTGTTACAGTCACCTGCCATCACGGCCACCCAGATTTTGCAACGCAAGCATTCACGCCGCTTTTCCGTCGGTGACGGTGATATTTCCCCGCAGCAGAAACATTTCCCTTTTACAAAAAACACTTAGGAAAACGGCTTGCCGCTCCCCTACCGCCCATGGGCCGGGAACACTCAGCCGTGCTCAGGCTCGAAACCCAGCGCTGCGGAAATGCTGTCGGCGGCCTGCACCAGCATATCCACCCATTCATCCTGCATACGGCTGGCAGGCGACGAAATGGACAGACCGGCGACCAGCTTGCCGCTGTCGTCGCGTATTCCTGCCGCAATGCAGCAAACGCCAGGTTCCAACTCTTCGTTGTCACGCGCATACCCCAGCCGCTTGACCTTGGCCAGCTCCTGTTCCAGCGCATCCACGGCCGTGATGCTGTTGCGCGTATTGCCGGCCAGACCGGTACGCATGGCATACGAACGCAGCTGGCGGCTATCCACCGTGGACAGGAACAGCTTGCCCGTCGATGTCAGATGCAAGGGCGCGCGGCCACCGATGGCTCGCACCACCTGCATGCCGGAGCGCTCGCTCCAGGCCCGGTCGATATAGACGATTTCATCGCCTTGCTGCACTGACAGATTGATGGTCTGGCGCGTCAAGCGATGCAGGTTGCGCATGGCAGCAATCGAGGCTTCACGCACGTCCAGGCGCCCTTTCACCAGCGAGCCCAGTTCCAGCAGGCGCATGCCCAGCTGGTACATGCCGCTATCCACACGCTCGACAAACCGGCCCTGCACCAGATCATGCAATATCCGGTGAGCCGTCGAGGGATGCAGGCCGGTGGCTAGCGATAGGTCCTTGAGCGAGATGGGATCGGGCTGCGCGGCCAGCGCATCGAGCAGGCGCATGGCGCGCTCCAGTACCTGTATGGCGATCCCTGACGATTCGGTCTGGGACACCTGATCTCCCGGCGATAGCTTGACTGAGGGTCGAGTCATTTTTCTTATCGGCTATGGCGTCCATGCAGCTGGAATAGCGCATGCGGCGGTGCAGCAATTTTTATTGTAATCCCATATCGTGAAAAAGTGCCATGCAAAATGCAAGGGATTATGCTTAGGCATCCATGAACGCCATTCATGGATGCGATTGCCCTCGGCCAGGTACGCGCCGCCATAGAAAAAGCCGCACCCCTGCCAGCCGCAGCAGCTCGCAGGAATACGGCAAAATGCTTGCCGAAAGCTTCAAGCGCTCAAGCGCGTTGTGAGGCAGGCGCCTGCAACAAGCCGCCCAATCGCACTACCTCATCGCGCAGATAGGCCAATGCTTGCGCGGCAGCCTCGGGCTCCCCTTTCACCCCCAGGTCGATGTGCGGCATGATGTTCTGGCCATCTCCCACCGTGGGCAAGCTGAAAACGCTGACGCCGGGCCAGCGGCGTTCCACTTCCTCCATGGCCGGCGTAATGCGGGATTCCGGCATTTTGAACACCAGGAACGAATATTCAACGCGATTCTGCCTATGCTGCAACTCTGCATAGCGGTAATCCAGCGTCCATTCGATCATGGGCCAGGCCATGACCGGAAAGCCTGGCAGGAAGGTATGGTCATGAATAAAGAATCCGGGTATCCGGTTATACGGGTTGGGCACCACTTCTGCCCCTGCCGGAAACACGCCCATCTGCAGGCGCTGCTGGTTCTCCGGCGTATTCATATCGGCGCTGCCCGAACCTTTTTCCGCCATTTCGGCGCAACGCTCGGTAATCAGGCGCGCCGCTTCCGGGTGCAGCACCAGATCCACATCCAGCGCTCGAGCCACCGCCTGACGCGTCTTATCGTCCGGCGTGGCGCCAATCCCGCCACACGAAAAAACGATATCGCCGCTGGCAAAACTGCGCCGGTAAGCATCCACCAGACTATCGAAGTCGTCCGGCAGGAACTCCGCATGCGACAGGGACAATCCGCGTTCGCCCAGCAAGGCAATGACTTTGCTAAGGTGTTTATCTTCACGCCTGCCTGAAAGGATCTCGTCGCCAACGAGGATCAAGGAAAAGCGTCGTGCCGGGGACTCGTGAGTCATATGTGCATCCATGGATTCAATCATGGACACGGCTTACCGCCGTGCCCGCCGTTGAGTGCATATCATACTGCGCCAGCGGCCTGGACCACGCCCTCGCCCCCCTCGCGCCTATTCCTGATCCGCGCGTCCTGCCTGCCTCATTGCCGGCAGATACCAGGCACATGGCAGATGCAAGGCCTGTGCTTCCCACAAGCGTTCATGCGGCGACGGGCGCCAGCCTTCAGGTCAGCATGTCTGTGGTCCGGCCGGCCTCCTGCGCCCGCAAGCGCGTCAGCCCGTCCAGGCCGTAATGGCCAAACACCAACGCGGAATACACCGGCAATATCAGCCATGCGGGCGGCAGCAGATTAAGCAGCGCGCAGATCAGGCCGGCATACCAGAACCCCTTCCCCTGGCGTTGCAACAACACCTGACGTTCGGCCGTGCTGGCATGCTCCACCAGTACATCCAGACGCATCAGACGGGTAAAGGCGAACGTCCACCAGAAGATCGACAGCACCATGCCCGCGGGCGGCAGCAGCCAGAAAGGCAAAGTGATCAACCAGCCGACGCAGAACACCACGCCCACCCAGCATGCATTCCAGAGGCTGACAGCCCAGCCATGCCTGCCGCGCCGCTGCAAACCAGGATAGCGGGTCTTTTCCAGGTGCGACATGACCATGGGCGTAATGAACACGGCTGCAATCAACAAGCCCAGCAACCCGGCCAGCGGCAACAGCAGCAACGCAGCCAGCAGCGGCGTCAGCCAGACTTTCAGGGAGAAAAGCCCGATGCCTGTCATCCAGGCATCGGCGCTTTCCAGCGGTGACCAGTTGGACTGTTGCTGCAGCAACCATTCACTGACCGGCGTCCAGGCCAGCCAGACCAGCAACACGCCGCCGACCGCCATGATGATGAATGGCAGCAGCAATGCAAGCAGCATGCGCGGATGCCAGAGCGATACCAAGGCACGCTGAAAGGCCTGCGCCAACCGGGCGGCGCCGGCAGCGCCCTGGGTGTCTTCGGCGCTGGCGACGGGCAAGGACGGGGAAATCATGGGCATGGCGACTCCTGCCAGGAAAAACTGATGGCAATTATCCCTGATCCCGACCCGATCGCCGGACGGCAGCCTGAAAATTCCTCCAGATTGCCTACGCGAAGCGTTGCCCGATGTTACGCGGGCCTTTCAGGTTCAGGCTGCCAGCCACTCGCCCAGAGGCGCCACGGAAACGCCTCGCATACCATGGCGATCCAGCGCCTGAGCCACAAAACCGTCGGCCTTGCAAGACTCGATGAACGTCTGCAAATAGGCCAGCGCCTCCTGCCCGCGCGACTGCGGCACGCCCATGGCCTGAGGAATGACCATGAAATGCCCCGGCAGCAGACGCAAGCCCGGCACATGATCGCGGTCTTTCTCCAGTTGCTGACGCACCCCTGCCATCACGGGATAGCCGGCCTCCAGGAAGATATCCAGAACGGCCCTCGGGCTGGGCGCCCGCACCAGGCGCGCATGTTGCAAGGTGCGCGACAAATGCAGGTCATAAGCGCTGCCCTGGCCGACCACGAGATCTATGCCTTCGGCATCGACATCTTCGTTGTCTTGCAAGGGAGAATCGCGGCGCACCGCATAGCAACCTTCGATCAGCACATAGGGATCGGTAAAAGCGATGCCGCTACCGCTACGCTGCGGGTCGATGGCAAAAAAACCGATGTCGGCCTTGCCGCCCGATACCAGCGCCACCGACTCACGTGCAGCCTGGCAGGCGATCAGCTCCAGCGGTACGCCCAGCTCACTGGCCAGACGCCGTGCCAGATCTACCGTCACGCCCTTCAATACCCCTTTATCAGTCACCCCGGCCAGAACGGCATTGCCGAGATTGATGGCGACACGCAGCGAACCGCTGGGCGCCAAGACTGCTGCTTTTTTTTCTTTTTCCTGCACGGTCGTCTCCTTGCCAGCGCATGGACAGGGCTGCTTGCTGCGGCCTGCCTGCCTGTTATCGAAAGCCTATTCCAGGATCGCCGGCAACACACTGTGCAATGCAGCATGAACGACCGGCGATGGGACTATTCTTCCAGATTTTTCCGTATAGGCAAGCATTTTTTGTGCAGCGCCACAAAAGTCACCAAATAGCGACGCACCACCCGGCAGAAACCGCGACCGGCAGGCAGACAGATCGCCTACCGACGCACGGCACGCGCCCCCTGGGTCAGACTGGACGCCGCATGAAAAAGCGGTTCGCCTCCGTCACCTCGAAATAATCCCCAGGGCCGCCGGCGCGCAGGATCGGGCCGGGCAAAGCCGTCTGATACACCCCATCCACCAGGCAATGCCGGGAAATATGTGCTGCCACCACTTCCCCCAGCACCATCCAGGTATCCAACTCCTGACCTGCGGCATTCTGCAACCGGAAATGCTGCGTCAGCCGGCACTCCAGCGACACCGGACTTTCCGCCACACGAGGCGCATCCACCAGGCGCCCGGTCAACGGTGTCAGCCCTGCCAGCTCGAACTCGCGCACATCCCGCTCCACGCTGGTCTCGTTCATCTTCTCGGCCAGCACACGCGTTGCCAGATTCCAGGTGAACACGCCGGTTTCAATGGCATTGCGCACACTGTCCTTGTACCCGACGCTGGAAAAGGCGATGACCGGCGGCCGGTAATTGAACACATTGCAAAAACTATATGGCGCCAAATTCAGCTGCCCCTCGGTAGAACGCGACCCGATCCAGCCGATAACCCTCGGACCGACAATCGCGGCAATCGGGTCATGCTTCAACCCATGGCCCTTGGCGGTTTCGTAAAAGTGGTAATTGCGATCTTCCATTTTCTGCCTGCGTTCCGCTATTGATCTATCCAAAACACCGGGAAACCCCGATGTCAACCCAAATACTTTACAACTAAAATAACGTTTTCACCATGGTCCGGCGGAAGGCCAGGACGCTGCGGCAGCATACATCGCGCAACTTCCGGCACCTGCCGCCTCGACAGGGAATTCACCATGCAGACCATGCTCAGCCATTGGGAAGACCACGCCTACGGTGACCTGGACCAGGCTCAGGCCGCCGTCAGCAATATGCTCAAGCCGCACCGCCTATGCATGCAGCATACCGGGCAGGCGCTGAACACGCGCGTCCGGCACGCCGACTTCGGCCGCATCACGCTCAGCAGGCTCTGCTATGGCGCAGACGTACGCATCCAGCCGGAACATCTGGCCGGCTTCTACCTCGTACAAATCCCGCTCTACGGCTCGGCCAACATCCGCTGCGGTAACGACGAAGTGGACTCCACCGTCAACGCGGCGAGCCTGCTCAACCCCAACGAAGACATAGATATGCGCTGGCGTGGCGACAGCGACCAGGTCATGCTCAAACTGGACCGCAACCTGGTAGAAGGCCTGGCCGCCGCCATGGACGGCGTGGAAACGCCTCGCAGCGTCAGCTTCCCTGTCCGCTTCGAAGCGCATACCAGTGCCCCCTGGAAACGCATGATGCGCTACCTGCTGGACTGCGCCCACACACAAGGGCAAGGCGCGGACTCTCCCCTGCTGCTCACACAAATCGAACAACTTGCGGCCTCCACCCTGCTCAGCCTGCACCCGCACCGCCAACTTGACGACAGCCCTGCACTCACCCAACGCATCCTGCCGCGCCACATCAAACGGGTAGAAGCCTACCTGCAGGAACACGCGCACACAGCGGTACGCGGCGAAGACCTGGCTCACTTTGCCGGCGTCAGCCTACGCAGCCTATATGCAGGCTTCCGTGAATACTGCGGCATCAGCCCCATGCAATACCTGCGCGGCATTCGCCTGGAACGTGCCCGCCGCGACCTGCTGGACGCGCAGCAAGCCGACTCCGTCTCCACCATCGCCCTGCGCTGGGGCTTCTCTCACCTGGGACGCTTCAGCGCCGAATACCGCCAACGCTTCGGCGAAACCCCCAGCGTCACCCTGCAGCGACGAGGCCTCTAAACACTTGGCGACGGGGGTTCTACCCCGGCAAGTCACGAAGCACACAAGCAAGCGGCGACGCGCTGACACACCGAACAAGCGCTACCGCAAACCGTCATCCCGGCAAATACACACCACGAAACGCCGCGATCGCCCACGCACACCGTCCCGATGCATCACCCCAGATAGGTACGCCCCAACACACACACTCCCGCTACACGCGCCCCTGACACGTACAACCCTGATACGTACGCCCCCTCTAACCGTGGCACTTGGCCATGCCAGCGTCGTGGCAGGTCGTCGGGCCTGGGGCAGTGGAGCGTGCCGTGTCGGGTGGTGTCAGCGGGGAAGCAAGGACGCACATGTTTGAGCGAGACGCTTGCGGACAGTCCGGTGGACTGTCCGCCTCGCGAGTTGTGCGTCCGCCCCGCTGGCGCCGCCNGGCACGGGNAGTTCCGGCGCAGCCGGAACCACGCGANCNNCCCCNNGCCCGGCGANCNNCCNCGGCGCGACTTAGCACCACCTCCCGGCACGNGAAGCTCNGGTNTAGCCGGAACCACNCGACCCACCCCAAGCCCGGCGAGCCACCGCGGCGCGACTTAGCACCACCTCCC